>DUCW01000055.1:16958-25450 GCA_012959595.1 Gemmatimonadota bacterium | reverse complement strand
GAGTAGCAAAATTGATCGTCTTCGCCTGGCCCCTCTGTTCTTTGGTTACATCCTCATAATCAACGCTGAAAATCACGGAGGCTGTCTGCTTGTGGATATCCATTCCTTGCCGAAAAGCCTGAACTAGAGATTGATCGTTTGACAGGTGAGCCAAAATACGGAGCTCGATTTGGGAATAATCTGCCCCATAAAATATAAAGCCAGATTCGGCAATGAACGCTTTTCTTAGACCTCGTCCCATTTCTGTACGTGAAGGAATGTTCTGTAGGTTAGGATGGCTTGAAGAAAGTCTTCCTGTTGCCGCAACTGTCTGATTGAATCGCGTATGAATTCTGCCAGTCCGAGCATTCACCAGCTTGGGCAAGGCATCGACATAGGTAGATCGCAATTTTTCAAGTTCGCGATACTCCAGCATTAGGCGAGCAATATCATACCCCTGTATTGCCAGTTCTTCTAGTACCGACGAGTCCGTGGAAGGCCCCGTCTTAGTTTTCTTGATCACTGGTAAGCCCAGATCTTCGAAAAGAATTTTTTTGAGTTGCTTTGTCGAATTTAGATTGAACTGAGATCCAGAAATTCTGTAAATATCATCCCTCAGAAGTGCAAGCTCTCGAGTTAAATTTTGACTCATTTCGGCGAACATTATGGAATCAATCTTGATCCCGAAAAGTTCCATTTCTGAGAGAACTTTCAACAGCGGCATCTCCAGTCCTTCAAACAGGCCTCGTATGCCCTGGTCATCAAGAGCCGAGGTCAGTTTCCTGAAAAGACTAAGGATTGCCGCAAGCCTATTGCCAGAAAATTCGCCTACAATTTCCTGGCCTACTTCCAAAAAACTGATTCTCCCTTTGCCAGAACCCACAACTGTTTCGTATCCTGGAAGTGTCGTATCCAACCATTCCCTACACAGCTCTTCTAAGCCGTAGCTCCTGCCACCAGGATTGAGCAGATAAGCGGCAACTCCAATGTCGAAATGCAACCCGTTTAGCTCCACCCCCAAACGATTCAGGAAAATCTTTGCACTTTTTAAGTCTATCCCTATCTTCTTGACCTTTTCATCAGCTAACATATCAGTCAGAGGTTTCAAGCTTTCAGAGTTTAGTGAGGGGAGGTTTTCAACCCCCGATGAATCCACATCAAGTAGAGGATCGCCTGAAACATGCCCAAAGGATAAATAAAAAATCTCACTGCAATCGACAGCAAGAGCTATCCCGGCTAAGTCCGCCCTATGCGGATCGGGAAACCCTAAATAAACCTCAATCGCAATTGAGTCGTTCTGGCTGATTTTTTTCACCACGCTGCCTAGGTGGCTACTGTCCTTTATGAGTGTGAAATCCTGATATATGGAGTCCACATCTTGCCCTGAAGCAGAGTGATGTCCAAGCTCTGATCCACCTCCTACCATTGGGTTTACTTGTGAATCTTCCTCTGGCGGAGAAGCCTTAGGACTGAAGCGAGAAGTCAGTCTCTTGAATTCCATCCTAGAGAAAAAATCATAGAGGCTAATGTTATCTGGTTCCAGTACTTTCCAATCTTCTAAATTCAGATCTACATCCAGATCCGTCATTATGGTTACTAGACGCTTAGACATTAAGACTTGGTCCCCATATTGTTTCAAAGAATTCCTAGCCTTTTTAGGTTCCACTTCATCCACATGGGCCAAAATTTCTGCAATATTTTCATATTGGTCCAAAAGCTTGACGGCTGTTTTAGGGCCAATTCCAGGAGCTCCCGGAATGTTGTCCGATGTATCCCCGATCAGTGCTAAATAATCGATTATTTGATTAGCTGGAATTCCAAATTTTTCATGAACGTTACTCTCATCAACCCAACTCGGCATAACCCCGGTGCGCCCACCCCTCCCCGGATTAAAAAGTTGGACACCTTGGCCTACTAGTTGATACAAATCCTTATCACCAATTAATTCTCTTTCTTTAGACTTTAATAACCATCCTTTAGTCTTTAATAGATAGCCTCTAGAAATATAACAGTAATGTTTTTTATCTTTAAAGTTATAACGACCGTAACGTGCCTATAACATCGTCGGCTTCGTAACCGTCCAACTCTACAATCGTGTCATTGAATCCAGCCACTAACTCTCTGATATGTGGCAAACTAGCCCTTAACTCATCAGGCATTTTTTCACGATTAGCTTTATAGTCAGGATAGATTACTTCCCTATTACTGTTACCCGCATCGAAAACGACAGCCAAATAATCTGGCTTATATTTTTCTCTTATTTCAATCAGAAAATTGGCGAACCCATAGGCAGCTGAAGTGTTTTCTCCTTTTGCGTTCATAAGTGGGCGTTTTATAAACGCAAAAAAAGCCCTATAAATCATGGCGTAAGCATCTATCAAGAAAATTCTGGGCTGTTGCCTGGATTCAGAATTCATCGATTTACTCCTGAATCAATCGATTCATAAAGGAATTTATATATATGTATGTTGCGCACCACATTTTTGACATACCCACGAGTCTCTTCGAATGGAATTCGTTCCGTAAATCTCAAAGCATCTTCCGACTCCAATAAGCTCCTCCAACGGCGTGCTCTAGTTGGTCCGGCGTTGTAGGCTGACAGTACCAAGGGTAGACCGACTTCACCGTAGCGGTCCTCCATTTCGAGCAAATACTGTGTTCCCAAGTGCAAATTGATTTCGGGAGTCTCTAAACTCGACTCAGTAAAGCTGACAAGTCCCGCACCCTTTGCTACCTCCGCACCAGTAGCTGGCATAACTTGCATAAGACCGATGGCCCCCACTGGTGACCGAATGGCTGAAGTAAAAGCCGATTCCTGTCGGATTACGGCAGCCAACAATATTGGATCCGTACCGTATTCGAGGGCTTCAGTGTAGACTATTTCTTTATATGGGAAAGGGTAGAGGATGCTCGCTAAGCGCCTATCCATAGCAACCCCATCTCCCAATAATTTCCAACCCAAGTTGATACCTTCAATAGTAAACCCCCTTTCTATCAGGCTTTCTGCCAGGACAAGACTGCCTTCCACTGAATTCTCAACAGTACTGATCAAATCCCTAACCACTGCTTCAGTTCCGAGCTCAAGACCAGCCGACCGGAGCTTATCTAGTGTCATCAATGGAGATCGTAGCCAGGTAACCGGTGTAGTATAGGTCTCCTGAGGTATTTCGGGATGATAGGGTTCTCCCAGTAGATCAAAAGCCAGCACTCCATAGTAAGACAGGGCACTACTCTTCCTCAATTGCTGTAGAATTGCGAAAGCCTCTTGATTCCTTTCGAGGTCTACAAGTGTTCTGGAAAGCCAGTAAGCCGCCTCTTCCCATCGTCGGCCGGTTGGAAACTGGTTTAAATACATTCTGAAAACGTCAACCGCTTTCAGATAATCTTGCTCCTCAAGATATATCTGACCTAATCTCATCCGAGCCAATCCAGCTGAAGCGTGAGAAGACCCCATATCCTGGATTGCAAGGTAGTAATTTTTTGCCACTTCATAATTATTACTGGAGAATGCAGAGTGACCTTTGGAAGCAATAATATCTGTCCCCTGACGACTTTTGGGAAATCTTTCTGTGATCCATCCTTCGATAGTTCGAACTGCAGAAGAATTCCCCTGGCTCCTCCGAGCCCGACGCCATTGATCAAGCACTTCAAGTTCAAAATCGCCATCTTCGATTTCTACAAGCTTCCTGAAAAGTACCACTGATTCTTCAATTTTCCCGGTCCTCCACAACAAGCTAGCTCTGGACATTTGAATTTCCTGACTCTTCCCAACCGAGTCAGGCACCAGGAGTCCATACTGATCATATGCTATGAGGGCACGGTGATACTCTCCAGAATCTTCCAGCACTTTCGCATAAAGCAGTATCGATTCCTGATCTACTGGCTCCATCCTCAAAAGTGCCCATACAGCCTCAGCTCCCAAAGAACCAACAGGATTAGTTTCGAATGACTCCAGGTAAGCCTGTTTAGCACCTGTCGAATCGCTGGACATCAACCTCAATTCAGCTACTGCATTAAGGAGTTGGCCTTTCCGAGAAGCTATACGCGTTTGATCGCGAATTCTTGAATAACTCTCCAATGCTTGAGCCGAATCCCCGAAAATCAACCAACTTTCAGCCTCCAAATTCCAAGCATGAAAAGCAGTCAATGAATCACTCCAGATAAGAGGAAGCAACCTGAGAACCAGATCGATATCTCTTTCTTCACTCGCTGTTTCAGCAATCTCGAGAGCAGTCCAGCTAGCCAATACAGGATCGATTGACATTATGTTTCCAGATATTTCCACTGCCGCTTCCACATCACCCACTCGGAATGCTGCTCGAGCAGCCCTGGACATCAGAACTCCTCTCTCTCCTTTATCCCTACCTGCCGACTCCAGCAAATCAGCATATTCCTCATATGCCAAAGACCATTTCCCGGTTTCTTCATAGCCGCGGGCCAACAATATCTGTAACCTGAAAGTTGCATCGATAGTTGGACCATAACCCTCCAACCCCTGGACCACTCCTTCCCAATTAGCCCATCCCGCATCCGCCTCCGCCAAAAGTAAAACCATATTAGGACTAAATTCACTTCGACTTTCTTGAAAATCACGTAAAACCTGGCTGGCGTGCCAAAACCGGCCAATAGCAATCTCTCTTTCTGCAATCCCAGAAATAGTGCGGCCATCTTGAGCGGCCATCCTGCCGACAAGTCCTGGGGCGGAAAAGAATAAAAAAGATAATACGGAAACTCTTAGAAAAATCATTACATACCGCTGTTATCAGTCCAAATTCAAGATTTCATATTCAATTATAAAGATCAATCTCAAAGTAAGCACTCGAACTAATTAGGAAAAGAATAAAAAAAGGGTGCGGCCTCTATAGCCGCACCCCATTTTTTTCCTAGTAATCCAGTGATTCTTGAAGTTAGCCCTCTCTAGCGTGGAGAACATCGATCATATTCTGGGCCGATTCCTCCATGTCAATAACCAAACTATCGATTTTCGAAACAAAGAAGTTATGTGCCACACTCACTGGGATAGCAATCACCAAGCCAGCAGCTGTAGTCAGAAGAGCAACTTTAATCCCACCTGCCACCAAGGTTGCTTCAACTTCTCCAGCAGCCTCAATAGATTGGAATGCGATAATCATTCCGATAACCGTACCGAGGAAACCAAGCAAAGGGGCCACGTTGGTGAGAGTAGCCAGTACCACAAGAAAGCTTTCCAATTTACTCAATTGGATAAGACCCTCATTCTCGATCGCCTTGCTGACTCTTTCACTGCCTTCATCAGCCCGCTCTAGGCCTGCATACAGGATTTTTGCAGCTGGAGCACTGGAGGATGCTGTAGCTTCCAATGCTTCATCAAGTCTACCTTCTGCGAGAAGACCATCTACTTCAGCAAGAATTTTTTTTGTAGCAATAGACGCCCGGGTCAGATCAAAGAATTTATAAATGATGACCACAAAACCAATCAAAACACAAAGTGCCAAAGGCCACCGCATAAATCCAGTTTCATCCCAGACGAATGCCATATTTTCTGTCATTGTCAGCTCCTGCACATCCACACCTGGAATTTGCATGAGACCACCATAGAGTTTCATCAAACCTGCCAAAACGACCTCCAGCCAAAAGTTCTCATTTTTTTCTCTGTTCCAACAATCTTTCAAACAGAGACTTCGTTAATATTTTGGGAACGGAATTCTGTCCCCAACCTTCCAACATGTCAACCCCAAAGCCTAGATCGCACTTTCGGAATGATTCTAAAAATGGTAAACCACTTTACTCCTTGGAAGTGAAGCAAGAAAAAAATAGTGTATTCTTGTTGATAAGTCTATCATTTTCTCCAAGTCCATTCCTCGGAGCTATAGCACTCCAAAAAATCAATCTCAGCTTCCTGTTCATTTTCTCTCAACCCAGCTTCATACCAATCCCCTCCAAAGACTGATTGGAATCCTCCCAGGACGGCAATAACCAGGTCGTCCCAAGTCGGCGGTGCATTCATCACTTCAATCAAACTCGTCGCGGCACCCTGATCCTGTCTTCTCTCACCCTCAAAACATAGTCTCTCCAAAGAGCTCTGTTTTTGTTCTATAAGGAGTGATCCCTGTTGCAAAATGGATCCTCTCTCTCGCACTTGTGCACTACCTTCCAATTTTCTTCCATCAACAATGACTTCCCCTTCTGCATAATCTTGGAAACAGAAGGCTGTTGCAGTTCCAGCCGTAGCTGTTTGCCCTTGGCGAGCAGCTACGGCTGGAATCCCTAAGGAAACCAAGGACTCTAGAAAAGCACAATTGATTTCTTTATAGATGCTCCTTATACCCCATCGTCTAGCTAAGGGCAAGGCTACAGAATAAGTCAGCTCTCGGTCGTGGTATACCGCCTTGCCACCTGTCGGGCGACGGACAAAATCGACACCTTCTTTAGAGGCTAATTTTCTATCATAGTGACCTCGCACTTGTTCATTGCGTCCAAATGAAATAGTCGGATTCTTCCATCTGTAGATACGCAAGCTAGCTTCATCCTTACCGAGAGAAGACAATAACGCGTGATCCCGGGCCATATTAACAGGGCCAGTGAGTGGCTCGTCCACTAGCAACCTCCACCTGGCCAATCCGAAACTCTTCAAGCTAAGGATATACTCCTGGGGAATAATTTTGCTAGCCCAGCCTCTTGGAAAGAATTCTCAATCACTTTAGAAATCGTAAGAACTTTGACCTGGTTCTAAGATTTCAACAGTCGCTCGATCTCCGACCATGGTCTTGAATGTTTCCGGGTCTTGTTCAATATACGGCCAGGTCTGGTAGTGACATGGTATGACTATCGCTGGACGGATAAACTCAACCGCAGTTACCGCATCTTCAAGCCCCATTGTAAAGTTATCTCCGATCGGCAAGAGAGCTATATCAACTTTATCCCGTAAAAGCTTCATATCCAGAGTAAGTCCCGTATCCCCGGCGTGGTACAAACGTCTTCCTGGGCCCAAGTCAAAAACAAAGCCCCCTGGATTAGTAGTGTACGCTTCCGCTCCCTCGCCATAAACACGGCCGCCGTGGACCGCGGTCACCATTTTGACCCTACCAAACGAAAAATCCCATCCTCCACCGATGTGCATTGGATGAACATCAGTCACTCCTTGGGTCTCAACATACTCGACAAGCTCAAAACTGCCGACAAACTTTGCCCCACTCGCCTTAGCCAGAGGAATAGCATCCGCAAAATGATCGAAGTGACCATGAGTACAGAAAATAAAATCTGCCTCGACTTTGTTTACTTCGACTTCCGTCCATGGATTTTCAGCGAAAAATGGATCTATGATAATCCTTGTATCATCTTCGGTGGTCAATCCAAATGTCGCATGTCCATAAAAATCGAGCTTTGCCATTTTCCAAACCCCTCTAGATTTTTGATGTCACCCATTCTGCCTAATACAATTTATTCTTCAATATAATCTTCCAGAGGAGGACAAGCGCAAATCAAGTTTCTGTCTCCCTGAACATTATCTATTCTACGAACGGGAACCCAATATTTGTGTTCCCGTGTCCAAGAAGCAGGATAGACTGCTTTTTCTCTCGGATAATCACAAGGCCAGTCAGAAGAACTCACAAAAGCAGCAGTGTGAGGAGAATTTTTGAGTACATTGTTAGTCGGATCTGCTTGTCCTAATTCCACTTCACGGATTTCTTCGCGAATCGATAATAACGCCTCGCAGAACCGGTCTAATTCTTGCCGAGACTCACTCTCCGTAGGTTCAATCATAATTGTACCAGCTACGGGAAAAGAGATTGTAGGAGCATGGAAGCCATAATCTATCAATCGTTTTGCAACATCTTCAGCGGAAATATCCACTGTTTTCTTAAACTCCCTCAGATCGATAATGAACTCGTGAGCCACTCGGCCTAAATCACCCCTATAAAGTACCTCGAACTGGTCACGCAACCTGCTCTCCATATAATTTGCATTTAGAATTGCAACCTGCGTCGCCCGCTTGACCCCAGCCCGACCCAACAATGCAATGTACGCCCAAGAAATCAGTAGGATACTACTACTTCCCCAAGGGGCAGCAGAAACAGGACGAATACCTTGTTCGCCTCCACAGTCAGCCTGGGGGTGCCCTGGCCAAAAGGGGGCTAATTCCGAAGTAACACAAATCGGTCCCATTCCAGGTCCTCCTCCTCCATGCGGAATGGAAAAGGTTTTGTGCAAGTTGATATGGCATACATCTGCACCGTAATCCCCAGGCCGACAAAGACCGACCTGAGCATTCAAATTGGCTCCGTCCAGGTAAACACGCCCACCGAACTGATGGATGATATCACAAATCTCCCTGATTCCCGACTCAAAGACTCCGTGGGTAGAAGGGTAGGTCACCATCAATGCTGCCAACCCCTCACTATTATGCTCGGCTTTCTCCCTTAGGTCAGTCAAATCAATATTCCCTGATGCATCACACTGCACTGGCACCACTTTCATACCAGCTAGAACAGCGCTTGCTGGGTTAGTACCGTGTGCGGAAGTGGGTATCAGGC
>DUCW01000055.1:13842-16910 GCA_012959595.1 Gemmatimonadota bacterium | reverse complement strand
CCAACACTTTCGTGATACGCTTTGATCACTAAAAGGCCGGTATATTCCCCCTGAGCCCCAGAGTTCGGTTGCAAAGAAGTATGCTCTAGACCACTTATCTCAGAGAGCCATCTCTTTAAATCTGCAAAAATCTTCTGATAACCCTTGGCTTGATCGACAGGTGCAAACGGATGCAACCTTCCAAATGCATTCCATGTGACTGGAATCATCTCAGCAGTAGCATTCAGTTTCATCGTACAGGATCCCAACGGAATCATGCTGGTAGTCAAAGATAAATCCTTATTTTCAAGCCTGTTCAGGTATCTAAGCATCTCGCTTTCGGAGTGATACCTCTGAAACACTGGATGCTGAAGAAAACTAGAAGCTCTCTCTAACTCTTTTGGGATACTCAGTGCGACTGAAGAAACCAACTCTGGTGCCCACTGAGAATTCACTCCTGTATGATTATTGTCTAAATCGAAAACAGAAAGAAGTCTCTCAATATGCTTCTGCGACGTTGTTTCATCTATAGAAATTCCGATAAATCCCTTTCCGTAATCTCTCAGATTGATTTTTCTCTCTCGAGCCCGATGCAAAAGCTCCTGTACTGATTTTTCCCCTACATCTATCTGGAGGGTGTCGAAAAAAGCTCCATGTCTCACATGCTGGTCCATCTCTTTAAGACCGCTAGCTAGCAACTTAGTCAGCAGGTGGATGCGTGTAGCAATGCTCTTCAATCCTTCTGGGCCATGATAAACGGCATACATACCAGCCATTACTGCAAGGAGTACTTGAGCGGTGCAAATATTTGAAGTGGCCTTCCCACGCCTAATGTGCTGCTCTCTAGTCTGTAAAGCCATCCGAAGAGCTGGCCTGCCTTCAACATCCTTAGACACTCCTATGATACGGCCAGGTAACTTTCTTTTGAACTTCTCTCCAGTTGCAAAGTAAGCTGCGTGTGGGCCTCCAAAGCCCATGGGAACCCCAAATCTTTGGGTGCTCCCTACTGCCACATCAGCTCCCATTTCTCCTGGGGGTTTCACCAGAGTAAGGGCCAAAAGGTCTGCGGCCATTACAACCGAGACTCCAGAGCTATGAGCTATTTCACAAAAATCGGTATAATCAACAAGCAATCCATCAGTTCCAGGATATTGCACCAAAGAACCAAAAAACATTTGCTTGTCTTCTTCTAGAAATTGTCTCTCCGATCCTACTACCACTTTAATACCCATTGGGGCAGCTCGACCCCGAACCACCTCAACAGTTTGAGGATGACAATTGTTAGAAACGAAAAAGGAACTTCTCCCATCATCTCCAATCTCTCCATAGAGCATTGTCATCGCTTCAGCAGCAGCAGTGCTTTCATCTAGAAGTGACGCATTGGCAATCTCCAAACCGGTCAGATCTATCACCATAGTTTGGAAATTTAATAACGCTTCAAGACGACCCTGGGAAATCTCCGCCTGGTAAGGAGTGTACGCAGTATACCATCCTGGATTCTCTAACACGTTCCTGGAAATCACATTTGGAACTATCGTATCGTAGTAACCCATTCCGATATACGACTTAAAAATTTCATTATCGGAACTGATCCGAGTGATGTAGTCAAGCAACCCGTCTTCTGAGTAACCTTCCGGAAGATCTAAATCCCTATCAATTTGTATCGACTCAGGCACCGTTTGACCTATAAGTTCATCAAGCTTAGACAGCCCAAGACATCTCAACATTTCCTGCACATCGGAATCCCTCGGACCGATGTGCCGATCAGAAAACTGGCTGTTATCCTGCGAAACTAAAACCATCTAGTCTCCAACAAAAGCTCGATATGCAGATGCATCCATCATGGAATTCGTCCCCTCTCCTACATCAAGCCGCAAACAAACCATCCAACCATCCCCATAGGGATCTGTATTTATAAGGGCCGGATCTTGATCTAATTTGTCATTTACGTCAACGACTTCTCCTGCCAATGGACAATAGAGATCACTAACAGCCTTGACTGCCTCAATGGTACCGAATACCCCCATGCTATTGAAATGGTTACCCTTTTCAGGGAGTTCCACATAAACTACGTCTCCTAATTCGGCCTGTGCGTACGCAGTAATCCCAACCCGATAAACACCTTCTTCCTCCGTAGGTTGGAGATACTCATGCTCCTCCGTATAGTGTAGCCCCTCAGGGTACTCAGACATCATGCCTCCAGGGTCGAGTGTTTAGTTTATCTCCACAATGGACCCATTTAAATTTGAGTGAAAAACCGCCGAAAATAAATCTAATCCAGACCGCCGAAAATAAACCTTTTCCAACCGAAGTACCATGCAGATAACCGAAAACATCCCTAAACCCAAAGGCCCTTATACACTATGAGTGAGACTGCTACCTGGACACATCACCCGGCACTAACATCATTTTCCAGCGACGAAACAATGTTCAAGGAGGCGGTCTGCACTTTCGCATTGGCGGAAATAGCCCCTTTGGTTTCAGAGATGGATTCCAAGAAGGAAATAGAGCCTGAGTTAATCAAAAAGATTTTCGATATGGGGCTAATGAGCATTGAAATCCCGGAAGAATACGGTGGGACACAGTCTAGTTTCTTCAACTCAATCCTACTCATAGAGGAGATCTCTAAAGTGGACCCCTCTGTGGCCATCCTCATTGATGTCCAGAATACTCTTGTAAACAATGCTCTTCTTAGGTGGGGCTCAAAAGAAATACACAAACGGTATTTGCCTAAACTTTCATCTGAATGGATCGGAGCCTACGCACTGTCTGAAAGTGGAAGTGGTTCAGATGCCTTCGGCCTCAAATGTCAAGCATACCAGCAGGGAAGTGACTGGATAATCAATGGTCGTAAACTTTGGGTCACCAATGCAGCAGAAGCTTCACTGTACATAGTTTTTGCGAACGCCAATCCAACAATGGGCTATAAGGGCATCACGGCATTCCTTGTAGAAAGAGATAGTCCAGGTCTTTCAGTAGGCAAAAAAGAGAACAAGCTTGGGATCCGAGCCTCCTCTACTAGCGAGTTAGTTCTGGAAGACGTAAAGGTGCCAGCGGAAAGACTTCTGGGATCTGTCGGAGATGGTTAC
>DUCW01000055.1:7213-13832 GCA_012959595.1 Gemmatimonadota bacterium | reverse complement strand
GGTAGCCATAGAAGCTTTAAATGAAGGCCGTATTGGCATTGGTGCTCAAATGATCGGGTTGGCTCAAGGGGCACTAGATCACACCAAGAGCTACATCAAAGAGCGAGAGCAATTCGGACAACCAATATCTGATTTTCAGGGCGTACAGTTTCAAATCGCCGAAGCTGCAACCAACCTAGAAGCTTCTCGTCTTCTGGTATACAACGCTGCCAGACTCAAAGATCAGAGCAAAGACTTCCTGGTGCCAGCGGCTATGGCCAAGTTACATTCTTCAAGGATGGCACAAAATGTAACCTCTCTTTGTGTGGACCTTTACGGAGGATACGGATTTGCAAGTGAGTATCCAGTTGAAAAATATTACAGGGATTCAAAGATTGGAACTATCTATGAAGGCACTACGAATATGCAACTTCAAACTATAGCAAAGGTGTTACTGAAATGATGGGCCTAGGAATTACAGAGATTCTACTGATTTTCCTTTTCGTAATTTTCTTCTTTGGTGGAGCAAAAAAGATTCCGATGATTGCTAAAGGACTGGGGACAGGTATCCGAAATTTCAAGGGAGAATTGAAGAAACCCGAGAGCACAAATGATGACGAAACTTCGGAAAATTCCTCCGATACCGAAGAATCTTATTGAAAATAATCATAACCAAATGGAACATTCTCCACTCAATAACATCATTATCGTATTAGATAATCCCAAACACTTAGTCAATATAGCAGGCGTCGTTCGTGTAATGATGAATATGGGTATATCTCAGCTCCGTCTCGTGAATCCATCACATTTTGATATTCATCGAATCGATGGAATAGCCCATAGAAGTAGACAGTTGGCCGAAACTGCACAGATCTATTCAACCCTCACTGAGGCCCTAGCTGATACTACTTTTATAGTCGGTACTACAGCCCGTCCGCGGACCGCACAACGCAACTACTCAAAACCTCGAGCTATAGCTCCAATAATTATCGAAAAAACAGGCCAAGGATCAGTCGCCTTAGTTTTTGGCAAGGAAGACAGAGGCCTTACAAACGAAGGTTTAGATCTGTGTCATCAATTAGCTATCATACCTACCGCTGCCGAACACCCCAGTCTCAATTTAGCCCAAGCCTGTCTGGTCCTTTGCTACGAAATTCAGCTTGCCTGTCAGAAAGATACTCCCCCTCCCCTGGGAAAAAGAAACGCAGGACCTGCAAACCATAAAGACTTAGAAGAAATGCATCTTGCCCTAAAGCAAGGTTTGCACCAAATCAACTTCTTCAAGGGAGATCGACAGCCCGGAAGTGTCTTGCGAATGCTACGAACATTGTTGTCGAGGGCAGAACCTGACCTCAGAGAAACACGGCTAATGAGAGCTATAGGATTTGAAATGTCTAAGTACTCTAAGGGACCCGAAGAACCCTAGTTCCAGCAGATCAGGACCAAGGATACAAAATTTAAGTCCCTGCCTGTCCACGTTCGCAATCCAACTTCTCCATATCTACTGCTTCTGGATCTGCTCCCGGCTGCCACAATTGAATGACTGGAAAAGTCGATAGAAACCATCGCAATGAATAAAGGAAAATACCCAAAAACATTACACCCACAAGGAATTCTGTGGCTCCCAGGGTGGTGGTTTCAGGATGACGAACAGATGGTGCAACCATCAAGTGCTTTTCCAGCCACAAGCCACCGAGGGCAATAAGAGCGACAAGCCTTAGAAACCAAGGTGTCATTTTAGGCTTACGCCCTATCAATCCGACGAAAGGTGTTACAAAACACATCAACACCACTATAAGTGATAACTTGCCCCATGGCTCTTCGGATCTGCGGATGATCCACGCCTGCTCCCACGGCAACTTTCCATACCAGATAACCAAGTATTGGGCAAATACCAAATAAGCCCAAAATACACAGAACCCAAACGTTAGTTTACCAATGTCATGCAATTGTTGCACGCCCATTGCTTCATCAAAATAATTCTCCTGTTTCTTTAGGAACGTCACCACACAAGCCGTCGCTGCAATACCACTCCAGAAAGCACCCATGAAGAACCACGGACCCATCATAGTTGAAAACCAATGCGGGTCCAGAGACATAACCCAGTCGTAAGAAATGATGCTCATCACAAAGAAGTATAAAATCACGAAAGCGGGTCCAACTCTAACCATACGTCGATAGGAGTCCATTTCCTCATTATCCTGACCCCTCCAACCCTTCATCAATCGAGTCCCCCAATTATTACTCATCTCTTCTTTAGTGCCATCTTTGCAAAAACCCATATCGGGTCTTAGTGCCAAATACGCGAAATAGATTGCAGTTCCAAAAAGAACCAGGAGACCTAAAACATTCCTGGCCAAAAGAAACGGCATATTCAAATAAGCAGCCTTCTTTTGAAGGATAGGATCATGAGCCATTTCTAAAATCCATGGAAAATACGAATCCCCCAGTCCAAGCATCGGCAAGAACAAAACAAATGAAATCGGCAGAAAGCCCACGAATGATAGACTCACTCTCCGCACAGACCAATTCCATTTTGCCTTAGTAATCCAAGTCACTACGGCGAATAAAACCGCTCCTACAGCTATGTTGGTAAAAAACATCCAATTGGAAATGTACGCCTGCCAAAAACGATCTGGATCAGTCACCCAACTCCACCCCGACCCGAAAAGACCAACCAGGAAAGTGGCCACAATCAAGATTTGATGTTTCGCCGACTTCCTAAGAAACTTTACCGGAATCTCACTGGGAACATGCACATGACCCATATTTTCTAGCTCCCTTCCACTGGAAAATTCCCAGCTTTGTGCTGCAATGAACGAACATAGTTCACGATATTCCAACGATCGAAATGGCTCACTTGATGTCCATAAGAGGGCATCAAACCTCTTCCAACACGTAGGATTCCGTAGATATAACCATCGCTCAAACTAGCAACTCTCGACCCTGAGAGGTTATAAGCAACTAGTAGAGGATACTTGTCTATAATGTTCGACTGTGCACCGACACCCTCTGCTCCATGGCACACTGAACATACCCGGTTGTACATCACTTCACCTCGAACTAGCGAGGCACTATCTGGTACTACTGGGTTGACTATACCACGAGGAGCACTCCCATCTACTGGCAAATCTATCTGCCCGAAGGGCGGTGCCATGACCCCCATCTCAGGCTGACCAGTGTTCAATCTCCCAACCCCTGGAGTCATATTTCCTGAAGCGAATGGAACCGTATTTTCAGGGGGACTAATCGTATTTTCATAGGGGTCAAAAGATCTCGAATCCCGCATATGTCGTCCAAAAATTCCCGCCATGGCATCATCCAGCGGAGTACAAGATGATACCATCGATAATGAAAGGAGTAGTAGCCATTTCCTCGTCACATTAACCATGCCCACTCCCCATTTTATGTTCCTGCAATTGGTCGGGGGTTTCAGCATTCAAGATTCGCATTGCCTGCTCCCTACTCGCCTCTGGGACCTTAATGTAAACCCCATATTTTCCACCAGTAAATTCGGGATCATAAACTACCATAGGTTTGACTTGGGGTAGCCGACTATTAATAAATAGTCCTATAACCGTTGAAAGGGCACCGAAAAGAACCATCATTTCAAAGACAATGATGATATATGCAGGAATAGAAAGAATAGGCTTCCCTCCAGTTACCAGGGGCCATTCCATCGACGTCCAGGATGTGAAGGCCAATCCTCCAGCTGCACCACATAGCCCTCCCACTAGTGCCCACACCCTAACCGGACTTTGATCATAACCAAGGGCGTCTTCAACAGTATGCTCCGGATAAGGCATGTAGGCTGTGATCTCTTTGAGCTCTGCCTTCCTCAACTGCTCAATAGCCTTAACGGCAGAATCTAAATAGCTATAAGATGCCAAAATTCCAAATCCGCTATCCATTAGACATGTCTCCTGGATGACCAGCAGTAACCAAGGGATTGCTCACAACGGGTTTCATGGGCTTAGGTAGAATTTCTTTTAGCTCTGCAATCGCCACAGGAGGCAGGAGCCTTGTGAAAAGCAAGAACCAGAATCCAAACCAACCGAAACTACCGACCATGATACCCATCTCTACCACCGAGGGTCTATACATCCCCCAAGCAAATGGCTCGTATTCATGATGGAGAGAGGTCACAATGATGACATACCTTTCAAACCACATGCCAATATTTACGAAAATTGATATTGTAAATAGTGCTGCTATCGAGTGTCGGACTCTCTTGAACCAGAGCATGATAGGTATGAAACCATTACAGATCAACATAACCCATGTAGCCCACCAATACCCCCCAAAAAGCCGAGCCCAAAATGCAGCTCTTTCAACTTCTTCCCCACTATACCAGGCCATGAAAAATTCAGACAGATACGCATAAAGGACTATCATGGAGGTTACAAGACACAGCTTCGCCATCGCATCATAGTGCTTGCTGGTTAAATAGGCTTCCAGACCGAACGCCTTCCTGACTAGAATGCTCAAAGTGATCACCAGCGCCACACCGGAAAAAATAGCCCCAGCCACAAAATAAGGCGCAAAGATTGTAGCGTGCCAGCCAGGCACGATACCTACAGCAAAATCCCACGAAACCACCGAGTGGACAGATAGGACAAGAGGAGTAGCCAGAGCTGCTAAGAAAATGTAAGCCTTGCTGAGATGATGCCATTCCCTATCAGTCCCTCTCCATCCGAGACAAATGACACTATAAAACTTTTTCCTGAATCCTTTGGCTGCATCTCTAGCAGCTGCTAGATCAGGAATAGTGCCCAGATAGAAAAAAATGGCAGACACTGTAAAGTAAGTAGTAACCGCAAACACATCCCAAACTAGCGGGGACCGAAAATTTGGCCACAAAAAACGGCTATTGGGGTAGGGAATCAACCAATAGGCATGCCAGACTCGACCGACATGGATGAGAGGAAACAATCCTGCGGTCATTACCGCGAACACTGTCATCGCTTCAGCGACCCTATATATAGATTGTCTCCAAGGAGCCCTGAACAAGAAAAGAACGGCGGAAATCAATGTCCCAGAGTGTGCTATACCTACCCAAAAAACGAAGGTTGTAATATAGACCCCCCAACCAACCGGGCTAGTAAGTCCAGTAACCCCAATCCCTTGAACCATCTGAATTCCCCAAGACCACAACATCAACCCAATCCCCAACACACAAAGACCGAGCAACATCCACCAACCTTTCCCGGGACGACTTAGCGGCCTAAGGACATCGACATTCACTTCGGCCATTGTCTTGATATCGGGATGAGTCAAGGATCCCCGAGAACCGTTCACAGTATCATTACGCATCAATGCCCCTCCGGTCCCACTTCGTGGAAGGTGACTTTCTTCAAGTAGCTAACCGCAGGTTGAGTGTTGGTCATTTCATTAAGAACACGGTATGCACGTTGATCTTTGGAGACATGAGCTACCTTAGAATCTGGGTCTTTTATATTTCCAAAGACTATGGCATCAGCTGCACATGACTGCTGACAAGCAACAACTACTTTATTAGGGTCTCTGCCTTCTACGACGGCTCTATTTTGAGCGTCTCGAATCCTGTGTACACAGAAAGAACATTTTTCCATAATTCCATTTTCACGAACTGTGACATCTGGATTTAGTTGCCAGTTCATAGGTTCGGGGATATGGCCCAGTCCCTCACGTACTGGCTCCTCATCTGTAAAAGTGTACCAGTTATAAACTCTGACTTTATAAGGACAGTTATTAGCACAGTACCTCGTTCCGACACACCTGTTGTACACCTGCGCATTCAGTCCATCCGGAGTGTGATATGTCGCAAAAACTGGACAGACCGGTTCACAAGGTGCGTTGTTGCAGTGCTGGCAACGCATTGGCATAAATCTAATGTCCAGCGGTCCTGCCTGTGTTGCATCCACTTTTTCATAATAGCGTTCCAGGCGAATCCAGCCCATATCTCGACCCATGGCCACCTGCCCTTCACCGACCCACGGCACATTGTTTTCGGCCTGGCAAGCAACAATACAGGACGAACAGCCAGTACACTTGTCTAGATCAACCGCCATAGCCCAGCGTGGTTCTTCATCATCCCCGTATTCCCCGTGTTTAGATCCTGGGAGAGGATAATCTTCTGGTAAGCCCTCCGTCTCAACAGGAACAAATCCACCCAAGGCCTGCAGCTCTTTGAACGGCCCATGACCTCCTTCTTCGGAGTGTCCTTCTGTACCGTGATTCAAGTCGCCCAAACTTACGGCTGGAGTAATGGGCCGGTTGCTTTGAGTATCTGATCCTGATATTGAGGCTAGTTGATAGTGATTTCCTGTTGGTGCAATTCTTACTTTAGTGACAAAGTGCACTAAGCCGCCAGATAAAGTCTCTGTCTCTGCAGGTATTAATTCCATAGGATTAACACCATTACCATCCGCGAACCGACCAGCCCCTGTATGGCCACCACCCATTGCCAAACCGACAACATCCTTTCGTATACCTGGATAAATCCACACCGGAACATCGAGTGTGCCATAATCGGTGGTCAGGCTTACCATGTCCCCATTTTCAACACCCAGAAGCTCAGCTCTGTCTGGGTGCATCTCTACCCAAGAATGCCAAGCAATTTTACTGACTGGATCTGCGAGCTCTTGAAGCCAAGGTCTAT
>DUCW01000055.1:0-7194 GCA_012959595.1 Gemmatimonadota bacterium | reverse complement strand
CGGGCCGACGGATAGACCATCAGGTGAACATCGCCTTCTCCATCAAATTCGGGGACATCAAACACAAGTGCTCTATCAGTTTGTCGCAGAGTTTCGATAGCTGTCTCAAACCCAGATTCAGAACTAGCTACCCCGGTTTTTAAAGCCTCCCTCCAAAAATTTTCAAATTCTAAGATACCATCTGCAGCGGTCTTGGATTGCCATCTTGACCGGAGCCACTCGTAAAAAGACGGTGCCTCCCCTTCCGCACCCACCTCCTGTCCTACTGAAAGTAGAACATCGCCGATTTGTTTAGAGTCAAAGTGTGGGACCGGTCGCATAGCAGGTTGTTGCAGGCTCGACCGACCTGACCTCCAGGAAGAATCCCCCCAAGATTCCAGAAAATGACGATCGGGTAAAATGAGGTCGGCCATTGCTGCTGTCTCATCCATGGCTGAAGCAAAAGACACTCTGAAGGACACCTCACTGAAAGCCTCTTTAAAGCCCGAGGCAGATGGCAGGGCATACGCTGGGTTACTAGCATGAACCAAGACGAGTGGCACCTGACCGGTATTCATGTCCTCTATCGCTGCCTGCATCAGGCCATACCCTCGTGGGCCTGAAGATGGCCCGACCTGAGGCGAAGAGTAGTCAACAGTTTTACCAACGTTTCCAGCAACAACATTTAGAATGGCTACCGCTAGATTGACCGCCGTACTGTTCCGATGTTGACCCTCGATTCCAGGCCCCAGGACTAAACTAGGACCACTCTCTACAAGATAACTAGCCACCCGTCTTATATTTTCTGCGGAAACACCCGCCTCGGCTGCCACATCCTCTGGTGAGTATGCATCCACTATTTCCTGGTAGGGGCCAGCATCCCCAGTACCAGCACTTATTACGTTGGCCAGTGCAAGAGCTACCAAACCTTCCGATCCTGGAGCGATCGGCAACCACTCATCTGCATTCTGACCAGTCAAAGAAAGTCTGGGGGCCGCAAAAACAAACCTTCCCTTAGAACCATCTTTCCCTACTGAATGCATCTTTGAAAAACCTCGACTATCTCTGAGAGGAGACACGTAACCTTCCAGAAAATCTGCTCCAAATGATAAGACAAAACGAGCAGATTCTAGATCATACCAAGGCACTACCTCCCTCCCAAAAGCAATTCTACTGGCCTCCTTCAAAGGGTCATGGTCCAGCGGACTGTAGTTTACTATCTTCCCACCAGTCGAGCTGGCAAAATCATCAATCAAGTCAGTCAGACTGGGGCCGGTAGAACCCTTAATAAAGTAATATTCATTAGCGGTCTGAATGTGGTCGGCCAGCATTTTTTCCGCTGTTTCCCATGAAATCGCTTTCAGCTCACCATTCTCTCTCATCATAGGTCCCGAAAAACGATCAGGGTTGTACAAACCCTGCACACTGGAATGCCCCCTGGAACACAGAGCGCCTTGTGACACCGGGTCGTTAGGATTGCCCTCGACCTTAACAACCCGACCTTCGAGTGTCCGTACCCACATTCCGCAACCGGCTTCACACTCGCCGCAAGAAGTCGAATACCAAGTAGCAACCCCAGGGGTGATTTCTTCAGGTGCAGTTACATAAGGTATCAGTTTTTCAACTTTTTCAGTCGAGCAACCTAGCAGACTGGCACCGGCACCACTGGTCCCTAAAACCTTAAGGAAATCCCGCCTTTTAAGTCCATCGTTCATTAAACAAATCCCTTCATCAATAATGACAAACGGTACAGTCACGCCGAACACCCTGCTCGACGTGACAGCTAACACACCAGCCCATTGAGAGTGGCTGATTAACGGTTTCTATAACCTCCATTTCCTTCACTTCGCCATGACAAGTCGTACAATCTACATTTGCAGCAACATGTCTCATGTGAGGGAAATGAACGTGATCAGCCACCTTGTATATTCGTACCCAAGGTATCGGTTCTTGAGCAGTCCAATAGTCTCTTACTTTTTGAATTTCAGTCTGCTGTCCCTCATCAGAGCCGCCAATTACCGTATGACACCCCATGCAGGTACTAACTGGTGGAATACCAGCGTCTACCGATCGCTCAGCAGAAAAATGGCAATACTGGCAGTCTATCTGGTCGACTCCAGCGTGAATGGTGTGGGGGAAAGCAATAGGCTGACTCAGATCCAAGACCGTCGTGGCTTCCGCAGTCGAGGAGGGATCTTCATCGCCTCCATCTTCCTGAGCCAAACAGGATGCTAAGAAGGCCAACAATGTAAGAACAATCCATCTTCCTGAGCCAAACAGGATGCTAAGCCCACCTATCCATCTTTTTGTCATATACCCGTCCTCAACGTGGGTAAAAGCCAGACTTGTCAGTCTTTAGGACGCGAAAAAGCTACCGGTGCCTTGGCATGATGTCAACGCTCGGACCATCCGTGTCTAACATGGACTGACAAGAAACAATTAGCTCCCGTAATGTGCTGTAGTAGCGTCATCACGATACTGTTGCTTATGTTACCGCAATGACTTCTACAAAACCTCCATCCGACACGCCTTCCATTCATGGGAGGCGCCACATTACTACTATCAGCTACGAAGGTTCCTTCTGGGAAATTCTTCTCGACTTCGAACGAGATCCCACTCAAATTGCCACCTTCAGGGGATTCTTGTGTTTTTCTTCTGCCCGCCAAGAATCTGTGCTCGAAGAACTCAGAACCAGTGTAATTATTATCGAAGATTCGTTCGAAAAAGCTCTGAGTAAAGCACAAAGCCTGGAAGAGCATCATCTTCAATCTTTATTGCGGTCGTTGCTTCCCTGACTGACCCTGGATGATCTTCACCTGTTGCCGCATTAGGAATTAACGATAGATTTGGCCGTTATTTTCGGTCAAAAATTTTACGGAATCCAAGGAGTCAGAATGGCCATCTACCGCACACTTTATTATACCGAAGTAACTGTCGGCGTTGGTGGCCGGATAACAATTCCTCAGGAATTGCGTGACAACCTCCGACTCAACCCAAAAGATTCGCTAACAGTTAGAGTGGAGGAAACCGGTGACGGAAGACGTCAAATGGTTATGTGGAGAGGGGAGGAATCAGACGACCTGGAAGACTTGATTGACTGACATCCTACACTCTCAGTCAATAATATCCTCTACATCGATTAATTTAAACAAACCTTGGAAAACTGATCTTCCGTCGTGATGCCACCAGGGCTTAGGCCATGGAGCTTGTCGAAAGGACGTCACTCTAGTTACGCCCACCTGAGTCAGGCTCGCCGCGATATTTTCCTTCCTACTTACTGCCCCAACTATAGCCACAGTCTGCAAACAATTCTCGCTGTCCACCAGTAACGTCTTCGCAATCATGAGGTCCGCAATCGGCTTCACATATACAGCTCTCTTGCAATCTGACCACTTCAATGATAGTTCTGGATCAAATATTACCGTCCAAGACTTATGTGTCCCTTTATACAGCAAAACTCCCGTTCCTGCCAGTTGCTTTAGCTCAATGGCTGCACGTAGCTGTTGTACTCCAATTACTTCCTGCTGGCTAAGTGCTCCCGAAGGCAGCTGTTTTTCTAGCTCATCCATCGCAGAGGCAAGTACCTTCACCCAATCCACTGGAGCAACTTCTCCACCCTGCTCCACATACAGAACTTGTGGTGAGACACAGCCCTTCTGGTCAAACGTAGAGATCGACATCGCCACCTTCTGAGCTGTTTGCAGTGCCTCCATTTCCGAAAGGGCTTCACGCCCCACCAGTCCTACACCCAAGCGTTGCCCGTAAGCAACGAGGTCTGTCGTCTTGGGGATTTGGTTTCGAATCGATCTTATGGTCTCCTGGCTACCATATACTACTACTACGCCAGCCTTGTCTAGAATTTTGTCTCCTATTCTCTCTTTGTCGCCATCCCAATAAGCAACAGCAAGGCACTTTCGAAAAACCTCGCTTTCTTCCCGTAGAGCTCTAGCAAACAAAACTGGAAGAGCCACATCTCCCAGCCCTGGTTTCAGTAAAATGGATGATTTTAATAGCAAAGCCCTGATTAGGGCGGTCACCCCAACTCCTGGAACAGTCCCAGAGCCTACCGTGAGATTGAAGGTGAACCCATATGCCATCTGGCTGCGACCAGAGTCGATCCGTTGAAAACAGTCCAAGATAGCTGGGCTGGCGAACTCTCGCTCGAGCAATTCAGTTAATTTTTCTCCTGTCCAGTCTGCAGACATACCTGCCAAAATTGTCTCTGCCATCTCGGAGGAAACCCCAGCTGTAGGAACCATGATTTCCAAAGCTTCATGCCTAAGTGGATCATCCTTATCCATAAAGCGCTTCGCAACTTTTCCAATTGCTTGAATAATTTCCGACACTGGCATGTTCTTAATCGCTGCATTGCCTTCTATCAAAAGCTTAACCAAGACATCCTTGTCGGAATCGTCCAGGCTTGGGTACCGGACAGAAAACCCCTCACAGACGTTGACTGAATTCAACATCTGTAGGCATCTGACTCCATCTGGTAATTCATACGCGTCAAAAACGCCAGTACTCATCGTTGATTCGAGTAAAAGTCATCCATCGCTAGGGAACATCCTCTTTCTTCTGATCCATCCAGCCTGCCCACAAGTCGAATCCCTTCACCGTCGAGAGCTACACCAACATCCTCGGTCAATATAGCCATGGCAGACCCCAGATTCGCTAAATCAAAATGGCACAGTACTCCTTCTTTGCCAGCTGGAAGAGGGGCTAGGGTATTTACGTCTAATACGAGCGAGCGTAACCAAGGCGGGGGCTGATGCCCAAGGTGCTTGAGTTCTCCTGTTTCTGGTACCCTTGAGGTTTTCTCATAGAACTGGGACAGCATTTCAGTCATGCCGTATTCACTGACTATAGAGGAGACGGGAATGTGGTGCAAACTAGCCAAGGTCTCATACAGGTCCAAACGAGAGATTACTCTGGAACGTCCTTTGAATCCTCCTGTTTCCATTATTGTTGAACCCTTGGGAAGTTGAAAACACAACCCCTTTTCCTCCAGCCAGTCTGCCCAGTGTACGAAAGCAAAAGCTGTGCCTGCAAAGAGTACCGACCCTTTACTTGATTCAAATTTCCGGAGATTACTCACTAGTTTCTCATACTGTATCCGGTTGTCTTTGTCCACGTAAAAACCACCTCTGCCCATCGACAAGGTATGTAAAGCTTCACCTAACATAAAACTCAGAGAAGAAAATGGTGATGCAATGGGATCTTGAACTAAAGCCAAAAGTGCAGGCCTCTGCTCGGAATAAAAATGATGCTTCATGCTGCCCACAATGGACGCCCTATAAAGAGAGAGGTCTAGAATATGATGCTTCCCCTGATGACTACCCCGACTTGTTCCACTAGTTGTGAACACAGTCTCCACTGCCCCAAGGTCGCCGGAAATTATTGGAAACTCCTTGAATGCCAATGTGGGAACAGGAGGAATCTCTTTCCAATCCTGAATGTTTGATGGAGTCACCCCCCTTTTTTTCGCGTACTTAGCGTAGGAAGGATTGCTCCGATACTGATAACCGAAAATCTTAACCGCAAACCTTGAAAATACATCATCATCCCAAGGACCAGTGATCGGCTCCTCGAAAGCATCCACCAATTCGGTTGCCATATTTGTGAAGTCGCTCATTTTCAAGCTGGCGAATTCTCGTTTGAAGAATCTAGCCTTGCCCTCCTTCTTTTCTCTTAAGTTTATCTCCATTCATCATTGTTGATGAAAGCAACCTCTCTCCCATATGTCGCATGGTTTCTTCTACAAATTCCAGCATGCTCTCTAAATTTCGTTCAAACTCCGTGAGGTCTTTTGCTGTCGTCGATTCTCCTTCTAATCCCTGTAAGGATTTTTTCATTAATGCCAACTCTCTCTGACATTTTTTGACTACCCTACTGAAGCGATTCACAGCTTTGCGAGCTTCTTTTGCAGGATTTTCACTGCGAACTGTTATACTAGAATCCTCCATTGACATATCGCTTCCCTTAAGAAAATGTAATGCTTCTACGAAGCAACTTAGACCTAATGGTAACATGCCCGCTCCCCGGACCTAGGGATAGGCCTGAGAATCGGTTACGTTACCTCGCTACTCATCCTCACTCATAAACGTAAATGACCGAATCCCTAGATATAGCAGTCGTTGGTGCAGGCCCCTGTGGCATAGCAGTAGGTGTGGCGGCGGCTCGGCAAGGCCTTTCTGTTGCCCTATATGACAAAGGATGCATTGCCAGTTCACTTGTCAAATACCCTTACTACATGACTTTCTTCAGTACCGCCGAGAAGCTCGAGATTGCTGACATACCATTCACAGTAGCAGGCTTCAAACCTAGCCGTCAGGAAGCTCTGGTGTATTACCGAAGGGTCGTACAGACCTGTAACCTGAAAGTAAATCAATACCAAGAAATACTATCCGTTGAAGGCTCACAAGGCGATTTTATCCTACGGAGTCGAAACAGATGTGACCGTCAAGAATCGGTAAAAACGAAGTATGTTGTTTTAGCTACTGGAGGTTTCAATCAGCCCAACTTCTTGGGGGTTCCCGGTGAAAACCTCCCTAAGGTCAAGCACTACTACAAAGAAGCTCATCCTTATTATGACCAGGACGTTATGGTCGTAGGGGCAGGGAACTCTGCGGTTGAATGTGCCTTGGAATTGTACCGGACTGGAGCCAGAGTCAGCTTAGTACATTTTGAGGATACTATAGACAAAGGAGTTAAGCCTTGGGTTATCCCTGACATTAACAATAGAATCGAGCGGAACGAAATACAGGTATACTGGAAACACCGGATCAAGGAAATTTCTCAGGAATCAGTCGTGATTACTCATATCAAGTCGGGTAAGACAAAAGAGGTCCCCAACGACTGGATCCTGGCCATGACTGGTTGGTCCCCCGACAACACCCTGTTGAAAAACTTTGGAATCCAAGTAGATACTGAAACGGGTATTCCCCATCACGATCCAGATACAATGGAGAGTGATCACAGCGGAATTTATATAGCTGGAGTTCTGGCAGCAGGTAAGAATGCGAACAAAATTTTCATAGAAAACGGCAAACTTCACGGACCAAACATCGTGACATCAGTAACGTATTCTCTGGTAACCTAGGGCTACCAAAAACTAAGCCCTCCCCACAATAATGAAGCTCCCATTCGGAGCCTTACAAAAGATTCACTCTCATCAAACATCTCGTACTTACCTTCTGCATAAATTCTCCGAGCTTT
>DUCW01000054.1 GCA_012959595.1 Gemmatimonadota bacterium | reverse complement strand
GAGCCTTTAGTGGAAATTTTCCCAAACGAATATGCATTTCCAGAAGACAGAGGACTTTATCCTGGAGAGCGCTTGATTTTCGAAAGAAACTCAAAAGGAAGGGCAACTGCAGTGGAGGTAGCTGGAATAGAATTTTCCCGTCGTGATGTGGGTACGCTGGCAGGCGAGACCTTTAGAATAGATCCCCAACGTCCGGTGGAAGAATTGAGAGTGGAAGCACTGGCAGCCAGACCCCCCGAAGAAGCAGGTCAATTTCGTAGTTCTGAACTCGTAGAGATTGTTGAGTTGGAATCTGAGATTAAGCTGGATGTTCGTTATGCAACGACAAATAATTTCATGTCTTCAGTTTTTTATAATCAACCAAAAGCTTTCTTGCAGCGTCCGGCTGCAGAGGCAGTTGCTCGTGCCCATAGAGAGCTCTCCCGATATGGATTTGGATTGTTGATCCACGATGCTTATAGGCCTTGGTATGTTACCAGAATGTTCTGGGACGCTACCCCGATTGATCAGCGGTTCTTTGTGGCCAATCCAGCGAACGGCTCAAGGCACAATAGGGGAGCTGCTGTTGATCTAACTCTTTATGAGTTGTCCACCGGGTTGCCAGTAGAAATGGTTGGATCTTATGACGAATTTTCTCCGCGGTCATATCCTGACTACCCTGGGGGAACGTCACGTCAACGTTGGCTCCGTGAAATATTAAGACGTGCGATGGAACAGCAGGGATTCACTGTTTATGAAGGTGAATGGTGGCACTTCGACCATGAAAGTTGGGGTGAGTACGGCATACAGAATGAAGTATTTTCTCAAATTGGTACTAACTGAGTATCATTGAAGTTTTCTTGAACCGGAGGATCAGAATATGCTTTCAGTAAAGAATTTTGCTCTGTCTTGTGGCCTCTTATGGGGAGGAGTTTTATTTGTAGTTTCGCTCACTCAGTTGATATGGCCTTGGTACGGCGTTGCTTTTTTGAGCATGGCGGAATCGATATATCCGGGGTACCAGGGCATAGAAGGCCTGCTGGGTGCTGTAGTGCTACTTTTGTATGGCTTGCTCGACGGGATTGTAGCGGGGGGTATATTCTCTTGGTTGTATAACAGGCTCAATTCCTAGCTGCAGGGCTTTCAATGCAGATAGAGATTCGTCGTCGACCACATTTGTCTCAAGTTGTTCTTTCTAAGGTTGAGGAAGACGTTCAAGAAGCACTGGAGAGTCAAGTGGGGAGTTAGGTGTTCTCTCACTGTCCTCCGAAGATTTTTCCGAAGAAATCTCCCTCATTCCAGGTGGGTCTGTTGTCTTCCATTGCTACATAGTAGCCAGTAAGGAAGTTGACCTGGGCGTGTGATACGCCGGCCCCAAAGTCGAAGCCCTGTTCTATTTCGTCGTTAGGAGTGTGATATCGTTCTGTTCTGAAGGCTGAATTCATAGCTCCACCATCTCTCTCATCACCAGTCTCAAACCCACTTTTTATGAAGAGTGCAGGGATACCTTGACGCACAAAACTGTAGTGGTCGCTTCGAATGAATAATACCTGTTCAGGAATGGGGTCAGGACCTATTGAGATCCCCATGTGCTTCGTTGCTGCTGTCACCGCTCTATTTAGACTAGAATGTTCAGCTCCGTAGGGAACAATGTCTAGTAGCGGATGATACAAGAAAGGCATGTCTAAAGACATGTTGGCTACCAGGCTAGATTTAGGGACAGTGGGATAGTTAACAAAATAGTCAGATCCCAACAGGCCCCATTCTTCAGCTGTCACAAACAGGAAAAGCACTGATCTTCTAGGGGCATCGGTAAGTTCGGAATATGCTCTGGCTACTTCCAAGACGATGGATGTACCCGAAGCGTTATCATGGGCTCCGTTATAGATCTCATCTCCTTCTTCGTCGGGTGCTCCGATTCCGAAGTGGTCGATATGTGCAACGTATACAACGTGTTCCTCTTTTAATTCTGGGTCAGCACCTTCCATTTTAGCGATCAGGTTGTGACTGGAAACCATGCGGTGTCTGCTGTTCGTTTTCATAGTCACGCTGGCGTCGAGATCAAAAGCCTGTGGAGTATTCTCAGCTGCAGCCGAGAATACTGCCTCAATAGGGACAGAAGAGTTCTCAAAGAGGGCATTGGCTAGTGAATGGTTCAGATTTGCAGAACCCAGGATTGGCGAATTCCCGTTTCTACCCCTGGGCGATCCATTTTCATCCAGCCAGGCGAAACCACCTCTCCGAGATCTTGCCACGCCGACTTCCCATCGGAAACGTGGATCTTCAGGATAAGTGAAGCTCATTATGCCAACGGCACCTCTCTCACTCGCTTCTTGGCTTTTGACAGCTCCGGAAGAGTAGTAAGCCCTTTGGGTGCTTGGTAGCATGGCAGGTGATCCTGAAAGATACAGCACTACTTTTCCTGTTACACCGATATCGGCATAATCGTCATATCCCAGCTCTGGTGCACTGACTCCATACCCTACGAAGACGACTTCTCCTGTCACTGTAACTTCTGTTTCACCGGCATTTGGACTTAAGGTGAAATCTTCTGCGTATGAGAAAACTTTGGCTTCATTGTTTACAGTCATTGATAAACCACTTTCAGGTTCATTGACGATACTTTCCTGGAGAGGGACCGACTGCCTGAAAGTTCCGTCTAGCCCCATCGGAGTGAGTCCTAGTTTCTGTAGTTCGGATTCCACGTAAAGAGAAGCTCCCTCAAAACCTTCAGTGCCAGGAGCTCTGCCTTCAAGGTTGTCATCTGCGAGAACTCGGATGTGTCGTTCTACAGCTTCGGAAGTAATGGACTGCATGGCCGCAGATACTCCAGGATTGATGAAGATGTCAGAGTTTATCGGCGTGCTTGGACTGCATGAGATTGATAGAAATGATGCAAGGAACAGTATTGCGGACAATTGTCCCGATTTACCATCAGTGGGTTCCAAGGATTTACCTTTGGAAGCAGTACTGGGTTCTGAATGCTTAGGGTTGCTCATTTATCTAACACCGTGTTTGAAATCAAAGAAGGGAAATTAAATCCAAGTTCTCACTAACTATCGGATGAAATATGGCTCTGGATATTCGTCTAGCGCCAGCCAATGGTCTTAATTCACTTCTTCGGGTGGGCAACTCTTACTGTTTAGGATATTTTATCTTGCGTTATTGCTGGCGTAGCTCAGTTGGTAGAGCAGCTGCCTTGTAAGCAGCAGGTCAACGGTTCGAGTCCGTTCGCCAGCTCTCTGGGACCCTATATAGGTGTTCCTCGATAGCAACCAATTGTGTAAGGGTACTCAATAGTCGCGTGATAGTGATAACCTAAAGAGGTGTCCGAGTGACCATGGCATTCGTCTAGATCTTCGTTGCTCAGTTCTTTACCTCCAACTCCGTTGTAACCATGAATACCAAAACCATCTCTTATGTAGCCGATCAACCCCGAATGTCCATTAGATAAAGACGTCGCTTCATCAAGTCTCTCTGGAACGAAATGGTAATGGTAATCGGACATTGCAGGATGTCCACCAAAAACGTCGACAATTTCATGGGCCATAGCATCGTTTCCACGTCCGTCCACTGCATCATAGAGGACGACACCATTAAGGGTCATTCCGATCGGACCCAAATCCACACAAGATGCGTTGGCAGCTTCCGCAGGGTTCAACTGAAGAGTGAAACTAAAATTATTTGCAGATGGGATCCCCGGGTTTCTATCGATGGCACTCAGAGCAGGATAATCAGTCATAGGCCAATCGCCGATCTTACTGTCCACTGGTAGGTTGTTTCCAGAAATAGTTCGGTTGGAACCAGATTCCGTAACTGCCGAAGTTCCGGTCCCTGGAGAAAATGAACCAGCAGGAAGAAATGGTTTGGCCAATAGATTCCAAGTGCCAGTAGTATCGTCAATCCAAGTTATTCTACTCCGATCACTCCCAGGTGCATTTGAGTTTCCTCCCCTACAGGCAAATAGTTTTCCTCGTTCAGGCGCTATGGTGGTTAATTGCGAGTCCCCTAGGCGAAGCTTGGTGCAGTCTGGTCCTTCTGCATCCTTGCAGATGGTGGGAGTAATAAAATATTCAGAAATATCTCCCCATGTCTGAGCTTGAGTACTCGCCACTAGTTCCGAAGACTCGCTGCACCCGATGATCGATGTCATCAGTAGGAGTAAAATCGCATCACGGCGAGAGCCACCTTTGCAAATATTAGTGTTTTTCAACTTACTGCTCCGGCTAGAGTGTATTCAAATATAAGCTACACTAGGTCGCAAGCTCTATACCAGGAGGAATCCCGGGGGTGGGGTAGTTCATCTTCAGTGGGAAATTGTCAGTCAAAAGGCTTTACACCATTAAAGTCGTCCAGGTAGCTATCTACCAGTTTGTTAACCTCAAGCTGCTTATGTTGTGAGGGATCGATTTATTCGGGGATGTTAGTAGTGCAAAAATCGCCACAATTATTATGTGTGTATGCCTTTATACTAGATATGAGACTATGGTTCTGTCGATGAGTTGAGAGGAAGCCCATTACTGTGTATACTCCCCTTAACATTTTAAGACAGGGGCTCTGGCAAGCAGTAAGTCAATGGTTCGAGGCTGTTGGTCAGCCTTGTTTGTGTTAGTTCTTCATCTTGGTAGATGGACCTTGGAGTATTCTAGATATGCTGATCATTACTCTGGCACACAGGGCTTATGAATAGAACTGCGGATGTTGTGATTATTGGTGGTGGTATCATGGGTATGAGTATCGCTTACCACTTGGCTGTTAGAGGTTGTAGCGATGTTGTTCTATTGGAAAAAGAAGAACAATTTGGCACTGGAGCGACTGGTACTAACGCAGGTGGTGTCCGTCATCAGTTTTCGACGAAGGTCAATATCGAGTTGTCTCGGAGAAGTATCGAGATGATCGAACAATTCCCGCAAGAAATGGACCAAGAAGTCGATGTCAATCTTTGCGGCTATCTATTCCTTCTAGATAACGATCGAGATCTTGCATCGTTCAAGGAAAACATTGTGCTTCAGCACAGTTGCGGAATAGAAACAGAATTACTGAATCCAAGTGAGATCGCACGGATAGCTCCTCAAATACAGATTGACGATATCATAAGTGGGGCTTATTGCGGGAAAGATGGAATCACGGATCCGCATAGTGTTCTTC
>DUCW01000053.1:27418-30306 GCA_012959595.1 Gemmatimonadota bacterium | reverse complement strand
AGACTTGAAGTGCCAAGGCTAGATACAAATGATTTACCAAAAGACAGAAATGGTTAAGAAAGTTCTTGTTATTGGATTTGGTAATATTGGCTGTAAAGGCACAGGTGCTCCCAATGATAGCCACTGGTATTTCTGGGATGTGTGGACCAGAAACTATGATTCTTCCTGTCCAAAATGGATTACCGTGGTGGTATTTTCAGAAACATGGTGGTGAATTCGAAGGTCACCGACTGCAAACTTTAGATCCCACAGGTGTGTTGACAGAAAATATTGATGTAGGCCGCATTATTGGTTGTGTGGTGTTTCCTGCGGGAGAGATCGCTGAGCCTGGAGTCATCCGACACATTGAAGGGAACCGATTCCCTTTAGGGGAGTTAGATGGAGATGACTCAGAGCGAGTCGAATCTCTGGTTCAACTCCTAACCGAAGCAGGGTTTAAGTCTTTCCAAATCAGTGATATTAGAGCGGAAATGTGGCTGAAGCTTTGGGGTAACATGTCCTTTAATCCGATCAGTGCCATGACACACGCTACATTAGTGGATATTTGTCAGTTTGATCTTACTAGGTCTTTGGCTCGTAATTTGATGTCAGAGGCACAAGACGTTGCTAACAGGCTGGGAATCACGTTTCGAGTCGATATAGATAGACGTATAGGGGGAGCAGAAAAGGTTGGTGCGCATAAAACCTCCATGCTCCAAGATGTTGAAGCTGGACGAACACTTGAAATAGACGCGATCATTGCAGTAGTAGCAGAGCTTGGGCGTTTGGTGGGAGTTCCTACACCAAGTATTGATGCGGTTCACGCTATGGTTGCTCTACTTGATGAAACACTGAGAAGGGAAAAAGGAATAGTAAAACTTACTTCTCGGTAAGTATCCATTTCCTTCAGTCCCTTTCCGGGGGCATCTCTTGGTCTGTTTGGAGCTCTGGTGCAGATGAAGTTCTAGGTAAAACGTCTACGTGTGTTGGATTCTCTATTTCTTTATCAAGGTTCATGTCCATCTTATCGAACTCGCGAGCTGTTACGAGTAGACGACTTTCTATAGAATTGACGGCTTCATTGTAGGATTTAACAGCTCTACTCAATCCTTTTCCGAGTCGATCGAGATGCTTAGAAACCGTACCCACCCTTTTATATAATAATCTTCCCATATCATATATTTCTGCTGATTTCTTGTTAATGTTCTCCTGGGTCCACTCGTTTGCTAGCATTCTGAGCATTGGTAAGAGTAGGCTAGGTGGTGCTAGGAACACTTTGTTTTGATAAGCTCTAACGAATAGTTCGTCGTCATGCTCCATCGCTGCATAATAGACTGAGTCAGGCATGAACATGAGAACAAAGTCTGGTGAAAAAGGTAGATTTTGCCAGTAGTTCCGTTTTCCTAGTTTTTTTGAAGTTTCATCAACAATCTCCCAATGACGCGCGAGATGCTCTTTTCTCTGATCGTCGGTTTCGGCCTTATGGTAGGCTTCCCAGTGCTGTAAATTCATCTTAGCATCCACAGCTATAGTTCTGCCACCCGGAAGGTTCACAACCATGTCAGGCCTCTGGTTTCTCCCTTCTGAGTCACTGACGCTGATCGTCTTTTGGGTATCGAAATCGCAGTGGCTACTCATTCCCGCCATCTCGGCCAGATTCTTTAGAGTCGTTTCACCCCATAAACCAAACTTTTGTGGAGATGCCAGAATTTTAGAAAACTGAGTCGTCTCCTGCTTTAATCCCAATACTACGGTCGAAGTTTCCGCGTGTGTCTTAAGAACTTCTTTGTGGAGTGCATGAACTCGATCGTTCAAAGTTTGTGATTGTAGTTTTGTGACTTTTTCGTGTGATTCAAAAGTTTGCTTAGCTAGCTTGATAAAGCTCTCGCTATTTTTTTCTAGTGCTCCAAGTGCGGTAGCTTCAAAAATAGATTCTTGTGATTTCCTAACCTCTTCATCAGTCTGAATATCTTCGCTCTTTTGTGTAAGAAGTGCCTCGGCTTTCACCATTCTATCACGGAGTTCTTGTTTCCCTTTATTTACGAATATATAGGTGAAGATAGTTCCTATAGCTGCTCCTGCGATAAGAGATAGGACATCCATATTAGGTCACGCATTCAGTTGAAAAAGGGTTAGTCACGGTGCAGAAAAATCTCATGGAATTGTATTGTTCTAAAGAGTCGATGTTGTTTTCAGTCGGGCACACATCTCAGGCTACACGACCGGGACGCATACTGCAATGGGTGAAACTACAAAGTAAGACTAGCACGATGTTGGACCACCCTGGACGGGTGACAAAAAAGCCCCAGACAAGGTTAGTTCTTGTGGGTTTGGTAACCCCCATTATCTTTAAGGTTGATGCAAAGAGGGTATTTTAATCCCATTCTGGACGGCAGCGTAGATAAGTTGATAGTTCGCCATGAGTGATACTTCAAAATCAACGATAGTTCGTTTGCGTCGTGAATCTCGTGCTTTTACAGCCATGCGACGACTGCTTGAACGTAAGGTTCAATCCGACGAAGTGAATGTAGTAATTTCTTTTGCAGAAATCTTCCTCTCTAAAGCGACAGAATCTTTTCTGCAAAAGAGGAGCCCTGACGCTCTGGCTCATATGACTCTTGGTGCTTGGAGGTTTCTGCAATCTACTGATTCTGAGGCTGTTGACGTTCAAGTTTTCAATCCAAACGCAGACAACGAGGGTTGGCATGCTCCCGTAACTGTTTTTCGGACCAATATTTCGGAGAGGCCTTTCGTAATCGATTCACTGCGTGAATTCATTCACAGTCAAGAGCTTTCTATAGAGCATATAGTTTATCCAGTCATACACGTAGTACGTAATGGAGAAGGAGAGCCACCACCCCCAAAATTACCTAAACATGAACTTGGGCCGGTATCCATTGATTCTTTGA
>DUCW01000053.1:13855-27408 GCA_012959595.1 Gemmatimonadota bacterium | reverse complement strand
GGAGAAGGAAGGGTTATCGACGTTCGTACTTCTGAAGAAGGTGGGGCTAGAGAATCACTGGTCCATTGTGAAATTACCCAAATCACCGATGCGGAACTCCGGGTTGCTCTGACAGATCAAATTCGGAGTCGTCTCGAGGACGTAATAAGAGTTACTGACGATTTTTCAAGTATGCTGGATAAAGTCGACGGGACTATGAAGGATTTGAAACTAAGAGCCAAAGAATCCGTCGACCTCAGGGGTGAGTTATTAGAAATAGGGGACTTCTTTTCTTGGCTCCAGGAAGGTGCTTTCGTTTTCCTAGGTTCATGCACCTATAGGCAACAATCTGGAAACAAGATGGAGATAGATCCTGATTCAAAACTGGGTGTTCTCCGGTCCAGTGATGGTAGTGGTGCAACATCTCTAGATGAACTAATTGCGGAGATGGATAGTTTGGTGCAGGAAGGGCCTAATTTGTTTGTCACTAAAACTAATACACGGGCTACAGTACACAGATTATCAAGGATCGATTATGTCGGCTTAAAGAAACTGGACGAAAAGGGAGAGTTGGGAGAGGAGAGTGTTTTTCTTGGGCTCTTCACCTCGAGGGTAGAAGTACAGTCTGCCGAAGATATACCGATTCTCCGAAGAAAACTAAAAATGGTCTTGGAAAGTGCTGAGGCGAAGGAAGGCTCCCACGACTACAAAGCCATCAATACAATTTTTAGTTCCATGCCCAAGGAAGAACTATTCCTTTCGTCTGTGGAGCGTATTGCTGCAGACGCACAGGTGGTTCTCACCTCCTATAACACCGATGATGTCAGGGTGACTCTTCACCAAGATCCAGTTCGTAGCGGTACATCCGTGATGGTGATTATTTCGAGAGAGAAGTTTTCTGGCAGTGTTCGCAGGGCTATAGAAAAAGAATTAAGCAGAGTTCTTCAGTCACAAGTTTTAAACTATCATCTCACCCTTGGGGATGGGGACCAGGCCCGCCTACATTTCTACCTGGCTCCATCAGACGACAAATTGCCAACTGTTGATGCAACTGACCTTGAATTAATGGTACAAGAGATAATCCTTTCTTGGTCTGATCGACTTCTAAGGTGTTTTGAACGGGTAAGGCCCGCGGATGAAGCCCGTCAGTTAGTACGTGCTTATTCTGAGGCGTTCGGTCTTGATTACAAAGCTGCAACGGACCCAGCAGTTGCTTTGGACGACATCCTGGTTCTGGAAGAGATGGTAGCCGAGGAGATAAAGGCTTCGATTTCATTCTCCGATAGTTTAGGCGAGAATGGTGAAGCTCCTGCTACTACGGAAATGAAATTGTATTTGATTGGCGAAAAATTGGTTCTGTCGGATTTTATGCCAATTATAGATAACATGGCTTTGAGAGTCATAGAGGTAGTTCCTTACGAGATAGAGGGCGAAGAAACCCCAGACGCTGCGGTGTATTCATTTTCTGTGCAGCGGAGTTCTGGTGGTGCACTAATGATCCAGAACGGGGGATCCTCTTTGGCCGAAGCAATTTTGGCAGTACGTGCTGGGGATTCCAGTAATGATGGTCTCAACGCTCTGGTGCTACGGTCGAGTCTTTCCTGGAGAGAAGTTGATGTTTTAAGGGCTTATGCATCCTACGCCTTTCAGTTGGGAATGGTACAGAGTCGGACCTCTTTGGTGCAATCTTTGATCAGGTACCCAGCTATTTCTAGAACACTTTTTGAGATATTCGCAGTTAAATTTGACGGTAGCCAGTTGACCATCGATGAAAGAAAGAAAGAAGTCGAAGGTCTTGAATCTATTCTGTTGCATTCACTGAGATCTGTGAAATCTCTTTCTGAAGATCGTGCCCTAAGGGGTATGCTTGCCCTCGTTGATGCCTCAGTGAGAACGAATTACTACAAGTATGGTGGGAAAGTGCCCAACCAGAGATCTGGGGGAGTTCCCTATCTTTCTTTTAAGATAGCGGTACGCGATCGTTCCGATGTCGTGCGTACTAACCTCTTGTATGAGATCTGGGTGCAATCCTCCAGAATGCAAGGGATTCATTTGAGGGGTGCGAGGGTAGCGCGAGGGGGTATTAGATACAGTGATCGTCCCGACGATTTCAGGACAGAAGTTCTTGGTTTGGTAAATACTCAAATGGTCAAGAATTCAGTCATTGTTCCTGCTGGATCCAAGGGCGGGTTCATCACTCTTCATGAGTCAGCTGATCCCGCTGAAATGGCTGTGGAAGCCAAAGAACAGTACAAGACTCTCATTAGGGGGATGTTGGACATCACGGACAACATAGCTACAGATGGATCCCCGTTGCCGCCAAGCACTGTGGTGTGTTGGGACGGTCCTGATCCTTATTTGGTAGTCGCTGCAGATAAAGGAACCTCCAAGTATTCTGACATGGCTAATGATGTAGCTGAAGAGTACGATTTTTGGTTGGATGATGCCTTTGCTTCTGGAGGTTCAAATGGCTATGACCATAAAGTGATCGGTATTACCGCAAGGGGGGGCTGGGAATGTGTTAAGCGGCATTTTTCTGAGGAAGGAATAGATATTCAATCAGAGCCGTTTACGGTGGTTGGAATAGGAGATATGAGTGGAGATGTTTTCGGAAACGGCATGCTTCTTTCACAGCAGATACAGCTTAAAGCTGCCTTTGACTATCGTCATGTCTTCATAGATCCTAACCCCGATGTGGCTAGTTCTTATAAGGAGCGCCACAGATTATTCCAGTTGGGTAAATCAAGCTGGGACGACTACGATCGCAGCTGTCTCAGTCAGGGTGGAATGATCATTTCGAGGGAAGCCAAAGAAGTAAACCTTACTCCTGAGGCACGCGTTTCTTTGGGAATAGCTGAGGGTGCTCAGGTCTTGAATGGAGAGGAGTTGGTACGGGCCGTATTACAGGCCCCAGTAGATCTGCTTTGGAACGGAGGAATAGGTACCTACGTCAAGTCATCAGAAGAAGAAGATTCAGACGTAGAAGACTCTACTAATGATAATGTACGTATCGATGCAGATCAACTCAGATGTAGAGTGGTGGGTGAAGGTGGAAACTTAGGTTTTACTCAGAAAGCTCGCGTTGATTTTGCATTAAGAAGTGGTCGGATCAACACCGATGCATTGGACAATTCAGGAGGTGTGAATCTCTCGGATAGAGAGGTGAACTTGAAAATACTGTTGGGACAGGAAGTTCGGTCCGGCACAATGATAGAAGCAGAGAGAAACGCCCTCTTGGAACAACTGACAGATGCAGTGGCGTTACTAGTTCTTGAGGACAACAAGGTTCAAAGTATAACGGTATCAATGGACGAAATTCGGGCTAGAGTTGAGCCGGATGATTTCCGTGATGTAATATCTTTTTTGGAAAAATCTGGAGATTTGACTAGAGAAGATGAAGACCTCCCGTCTTGGGAAACCCTGTGTGCACGAATTGAAGAAAAGGGTCGATCACTCACTCGTCCTGAGCTTTACGTTGTGATGGCTTACGTTAAAATGAAACTTATGAGCTTGCTTCTTCGCAGCAGACTTCCTGATGATCCAGCAACACAGAATTACCTTCGAGATTATTTTCCAGAAGAAGTGCTAGCGGTAATTAGTGAAGATGGATTGGGTAATCATCGGCTGGGACGTCAGATTATTGCATCGCAAATGACAAATGACGTCATTGGACTGATGGGCTGTACTTTCGTACATCGCCTCTCCAAAGATATGAATCGGACACCAGCAGGTGTGGTACGAGCTTGGTTGGTGTCAGCTCGCCTGACTGATCATGAACAAGCAATCTGTCAAGCCAGTGACAACCTACCCTATGGACTATTCTATCAATGGATGGTGAGTTTTTCTGAGGTATTAGAGAGATCAATTCGATGGTCGCTGATTAATTTGGATATGGATGCTGATGCGGCAGGGATTGTTCAAGAGAGCCAACCCAAGATCAATCAATTGATGGATACATTTTCAGATTTTGTTTCAGGTCAAGATCGTTCAGATTTTGACAAGCATCTTCTCCAACTAAAAAGCCAGGGTGTCACTGGTGACGTTGCGGATCATTTGATCAAATTGCAATTCTTTGATCAATTGCTAGTGGTGGTGCAGGTGGCCGAAGATACCAACTCAGAGTTGTCTCTAGCCGCTGAGGCTTATTATGAAATAGCTGATCGGTTCCAGGTACGTTGGCTGATGAAGGAGATTCTGGAAGTTGTTCACAGTAATAGATGGGAAGAAAGGGCAGCGAATACTCTTTTGGAAGACTTGAATCGCCATCTTTATAATCTTGCCCGAACTAAACTAGTAGCTATGGAGAGAGAGAATGAAGTGAAGATTTACTCACGAGGCCATAGATTATTCTGTTCTTTGATTGATGATATGAAGTCCGAAGACGCAATGTCTGTAGCGGCATTATCTGTTGCTGTCCGGCAGATGGCCATGGTGGCTGAGAAGGCCAGGCTGGAGATTGAATCTCAGGTCTGAATTCAGTGGGACGGTTCTAAGTTTTAACCAGAAGGTCCAGCAAAGCGGCATTTTCTGATGTCTTTGAGCAGGTAGATTACGCCTGCGAGTCGACCTCCTAAAAATGCTGAAAATGCTGAAACAACTCCGGCAAGATCAAAAATCCATCCCAACAGGATGAAGAGCAGTGCGAGAGTCGTGACTTCGACAATAGTAGCAGTCGTTATCAGGTGTGTTAGTCTACTTTGAATGTAGAGTGATCGGAGGAAAGACAAGAAGACCGAAAGTGCTGGGACTGGGACTAAGATTTTCAGCGATGTGGTGGCCAGTGCAGTTAGATCTGGACTAAGTCCCGATATCCGTTCAAACCAAACAACTGTGAGAGGAGTAAAGGCCATCAAGGCTATCCCGATTGAGGTCGAAAGCCCCAGCCAGACCGCAAACCTAGCTAATTTAGGAAAGTTTTTTTGGTTCTCTTCGAGGACGGCCAATGCGACTTCTTGATAACTGAGACCGAAGGACCTAAAAAAGAAGGAAAGAGAGTGCACAACTGGGAAAACGGCCAATGATTCTAGCGGTGCTGGGGTCCTTCCCATTAGAAAGGTGAGTAATGGCTGAACGGTTAAACTTATAAAGGAAGTCAGTGCTAAGGGGTAATAGAACTGGACTATCTCACGATAGTCCAGTTGCTTTTCAGAATATAAGTCCGAAGGATTGCTCGCTGCATTGAGTTCTTTGATTGTTCTGGTCGCCATTATGTGAGCGACTACTGCCTCTACGGTCACTCCAAATGAGAGCGAAGCGGCTCCAATCCAGGCTCCCGGTACGTCCATCAGAGAGTAAAGAGTGAGTGCTGTAAGCACCATGGCACTGAGCCTGAAAATTGTTCCATACGCTAATAAGCGCGTATGGCCAGCTCTGATGAGTAGTCCATGAAGAAATCGGCGATAGCCTATAGCGCTAGGCCATGGGAGAAGAATCCACAGGGCTCCATATGTCAATTGAGTCACTTCCTTTGGCAGGCCTAAGAGTCCTACAGCTAGCCAATTATAGACAGGAGGAATCAATACAATCAGAAGAAATCCTGTTGCTGTCGCATTCATGGCATGCATAAAGTTGCGGAGTTTCTTGTGAGTTTGGGCGTTGTTAACTAGTGCCGTGGAAGCACTCATCAACATGATAACAGGAGATTCAATCAGAATCGCAAAGGCAAAAGCAACACCGTATGCTGCTAAATTAACCGTTGGGTCAGCGAGTCTCGCGATGACAGCGGCTAAGAATGGGCCTTCCGTAGCCATCATAAGCCACTGGACAGAAAGCGGAAGCCAAAATAGAAAAATCGACCAAGTAGATCTTATCAACTTGCTGGAATTTCTTGAGGGGAAGGTGAGTTAGTTAGTATCAATGGAAGAACGTAGCATAAGTAACGCTTTTGTGGAATCGTCAATTGTTAGTGGGCTTTTTAGCTCACCTTTGGGGTATCTACTGCTAAATACAGTAAGAAAGATCTCACCTTCTTTGAGTTTCATCACCGTAGTAGGATCCAGTAGAATTTCGCTAGCTCCCAAAAAGGTTCCTACTTCTCTTTTCGAGGAAGTTACTGGACCAATCCTGTCAATGATTCCGCCAACTTCCGGACCTCCTGATAACTGTAGTCCAACAGCATAGATATCTCCTAGGCTAGGATCTGCCAATGCAACTGAAGAGGTCAGTCGATTAGTTTTAGTGTCAAAGGTGAAATCGGCTTCGTAGGTCATATCCGATTGTAATTGGGTCGAAAATCTGAGCTCTGGTAGACTTGGTCTTAACAAGGGAGGCTGTCGATTATTGGTGTTTTGTTCAAAAGAGTAACCAAGTGCTAGTAGCTTAGCATCTGTCAGTGGAAGTCCCAAGAGTTCTATACCGAATGGAAGTCCATCCTCTGTGAAACCAGCAGGAACGCTAAGTGCTGGCAATCCCGTAGAAGCACTTAGTTGACAAGTTGATCCTGTCTGGGGAGCTCCAATTATGGCTATGGGTCTGCGCATAGTGGGATATACAATGGCGTCTAAGTCCATTGCTTCCATGAGGTTAATGACGGCCCTTCGCAGAGCTTCTTGTTTCTCCAAGGCTTGCTGATATTGGGAATCTTCTCTCTCTTCATCGAACATACGTCGGCGAAAGGTTTCTCCCATAGCAACGTGAAAAAGACCTAGTTCAACAATTTCTTCCAAAGAATTGACGGGTGCTGTGCCTGAAGCTTCTAGATAATCGATCAGGTCCCATTTGAACTCATGGGCAATAACACTGGATCCTTGTAACATGGATTCTAGCTTTGGTATGGAGACTTCCATAGTCTGAGATCCGAGGAGGCCCATTCTAGTGATTGCTTGTTTGACCAAAAGTCCAATTTCCTGATCTGCTGGTTCATCACCAAATAAAGACGTGAGCACACCGATCCTGGAGTCCTTTAGTGCTTCCTTGTCCAAAGCCGCAACAAAATCAGGTGTATTTGTATCTGCAAGGATACTGGTGTAAGGGTCTTCGGGGTCCTGGCCCACGATGACGTTGAGTCCAATTGCAAGGTCTGTTGCTGTGCGAGCTAAGGGTCCACCAACATCTTGCGTATGGGACAGTGGTATTATTCCCCGAGTACTCGCTAACCCTTTGGTTGGACGAAGTCCGAAAAGATTATTATTGGAAGCGGGGATGCGGATAGAACCGCAGGTGTCACTACCCCATCCGATAGCAGCAAAACTTGCGGCTATCGCTGCTCCTGTGCCACCGCTTGAACCACCAGGGTTCCTACTAATGTCATATGGATTCTTGGTTTGGCCTCCAAGTGAACTTATCGTGGTGATCCCAGCAGCCAGTTCGTGCATGTTGGTTTTGCCAAGGATGATGGCACCAGCCTCTCGTAGTCTTTTCACCTGAAAAGCGTCACTTTCGGGGAAAAAAGATGAGAGGGCCACAGAGGCTCCACTAGTGGGCATGTCCACGGTTTCGTAATTGTCTTTTAGGAGGATTGGTATTCCGTGGAAGAGCCCTCTCATCCCTTTTTCTGCCCTCTCTCTATCCAAAGTAATGGCTTGTTCCTGAGCATTTGGGTTCAGCAGGATGATGGAGTTCAGCTCAGGACCATCTTGGTCGTATTTATTTATGCGATCTAAGTAAGCGTTTACTAGATCAAGGCTGGTCACTTGATCCTTCAACAAAGCGTCATGCAGTTCCATGATGGTAGCTTCGGCCACTTCGAAGTTAACCGAACTTACCGTATCGAATTTTGAAGATGGGTCACAATTAATTAAGAATATAAGGCTGGTGACGACACAGACTGAAAAATGCTTTTCCGAATATATGTTACTCCAGTTTTTCATGGGCTTTCGCTTATTTAAGCTTCGAAGTTGTGAGATATATTTAAGCTTCGAAGTTGTGAGATATATTTACGACCTGTTCTCTCAAGCTATATAATCTTATTGTGGCAAGCATCTACTTCATTGAAAAAGAGGGGAGATGATGGTTCTTAGCAGGGCAATCCTGACTCGAGTCTGCGTGACGGTTCTGTTCTCGGCTACACATCTTTCGGCCCAGATCGAAACATCATACAGCCTGCATATGTCTCCGACCCAAATGGAGCGAGGCAAGCAGGTCTATGAAAACGAGTGTGCCGGTTGTCATCTTTCAAGTTTTCAAGGATCGTTCGAAGCACCCGTGCTTGCAGGTCCCAATTTCACAGCAGTGTGGGCCCAGAGATCCTTTGGAAGGTTACTCGAGGAAATTCGTGATATGCCGCCAATGTTTCCAGGATCCCTGAGTTCCGATGATTATGATGCGGTTATGGTCTATTTGTTAAATGCAAATGGAGTGCCAGCAGACGGAGGGATGCTTCGTTCTGAGTTGCTGGATTCTGTGGGTATTGTTTTATCCTCGGTGGGAAAGGAGGCCTTGACTGAAATTGTATACGAGGAGCCTAATTCAGTGAGGGGGCCTTACGGGGTAACTAATTCATGGAGGGAAATTTCGGACTTTAAACCCGTAACGGAACAGGATCTGATTAATCCTGATTCATCTGATTGGATCATGTACAGACGTACATACGACGCCTGGGGGTACAGTCCTCTAAGTCAGATAGACCGGGACAATGCAGGTAGCATGAAGCTCTCATGGGTCTGGTCTATGGGAAGCGGCACTAATCAGCCGACTCCACTTATTCGTGATGGGATTATGTACTTAGCCAATCCACGTAACGTGATCCAAGCACTGGATGCAGCCACTGGTACGCTTCTTTGGGAGTATCGGAGGGAATTCGCAGAAGATTTCAACGTACCTTTTTTCAGTCAACTTCGAAGTCTTGCTCTTTATGGAAACAAGGTTTTCGTTGCTACCAGCGATGCGTATATGGTGGCGTTGGATGCTAGGACTGGGGAGACAGTGTGGGAAACTCAGATAGCAGATTATCATCAAGGTTTTACTAATGTCTCGGGCCCAATTGTTGTTGAGGGGAAAATTATCAATGGAATAAACGGATGTGCACGTTTTTTCAAGGAGAGCTGTTTTATTACAGCACACGATGCCGAGACTGGGGAAGAGATCTGGAGAACCTTTACAGTTGCTCAACCAGGGGAGCCAGGAGGAGATACATGGGGCAGCCTTCCTTTTGAACTCAGAGGTGGTGTGGATGCATGGACAACGGGCAGTTATGATCCAGATTTGAGATTGATTTATTGGGGAACATCTCAAGCGAAGCCGTGGGTCCCCGTGAGCAGGGGCCTCACCGTTGATGACCCAGCTCTGTATTCCAATTCTACTCTCGCACTAAATCCAGATGACGGAAGTATTGCTTGGTATCGACAGCATATCCCTGGAGAGGCTTTGGATCTCGACGAGGGGTTTGAGCAAGTATTGATCGACCGTGAAGGTCAAAAGCTTCTCTTTGCGATGGGCAAGCACGGTATTTTTTGGAAACTCGATCGAGTGAATGGAACTTTCTTAGATTTAAAAGAGACTATTTATCAAAATGTTTTCGAAAGTGTCAATCGTCGTACAGGTGCAGTTCGTTACAGGGAAGATATCGCGTCAGCGGGTATAGGTGATACACTTTCGGTATGTCCCAGCACCGCTGGGGGGCATAATTGGCAAGCGATGGCCTTCAGCCCAGAAAAAAATGCTTTAATCGTTCCAATGTCTCAGAGTTGTTTAAGAATAGCTGCACGTCCAGTTGTGTTGGAGGTGGGATCAGGTGGTACTGCAGCCGATAGAGAATGGTTTGAAATGCCAGGTACACAGGGCAATTTAGGAAAGCTGGCAGCTTACGATGTAGATAGTTTTGAAGAACTTTGGAGTATTGAGCAAAGAGCAGCCTATCTCACTTCGGTTTTAACTACCGGAGGTGGTTTAGCTTTCGTAGGAGATGTCGATCGCTATTTTAGGGCTTACGATGTAGACAGCGGTCTGGTGCTGTGGGAAACCAGGCTAGGGACTTCTGTACAAGGTTTTCCTGTCTCATATGAAGTGGATGGAGAGCAGTACATTGCAGTAAGTAGTGGCTTGGGTGGGGGAAGTCCTAGGACAGTGGCTCGTCTTTTGAGTCCAGAACTCCGACATCCAACGAGTGGTAATGCTTTATATGTGTTTAAGGTTCCTAATTATTAGTTCGACCATTATCTTCGCTGCACATCATTTGATCATCTACGAGTTCTTATAGCTTACGAGAAAATATAAGATCTTGAGATTGTTCATTGTGAATAATGCAACTGAGTCGGATTAGAACGTTTTCCGTAGTTAATTGATTGTAAGAGGGGGGCTTTACATATGGCTAAAGATGGTGAAGGCAAATGTCCGTTTTCTGGAGGGTCTCAGCACACTGTAGGGTCGAGATCGAACAAACGCTGGTGGCCCAATCAGCTGAACTTAAGCATTCTCCATCAGCATGATAAAAAAGCTAACCCTATGGATGAGAACTTTGATTACCGAGAAGAGTTTAAGAAACTTGACTACGACTCTTTGAAGAAAGATCTAAATGATCTTATGACGGATTCACAGGAGTGGTGGCCTGCAGATTATGGCCATTATGGACCATTCTTCATCCGCATGACTTGGCATGCAGCAGGTACTTATAGGATCGGTGACGGTCGAGGCGGCGGCGGCACTGGTGCACAACGTTTTGCACCGCTTAACAGTTGGCCAGATAATGGAAATTTGGATAAAGCACGCAGACTAGCTGGGCCGATTTGTTGATCCTCGCCGGCAATGTTGCTATCGAATCAATGGGTGGTAGGACTTTTGGCTTCGGTGGAGGGAGGGAGGATATTTGGGCTCCAGAGGAAGATATTTACTGGGGTAAAGAAGCTGAGTGGCTTGGCAACAGGCGCTATACTGGTGATCGCGAACTTGAGAATCCACTTGCTGCAGTCCAGATGGGTCTGATTTATGTGAATCCTGAGGGGCCAGACGGCAACCCAGATCCACTCGCAAGTGCAAAAGATATCAGGGAAACATTTGGCCGTATGGCTATGAATGACGAAGAGACGGTCGCTCTCACTGCAGGAGGACACACTTTTGGAAAGGCCCACGGTGCGGGAGATGCCAATCTTGTGGGAGCTGAACCAGAAGGTGCTCCAGTTGAAGAACTGGGGTTGGGTTGGAAAAATGCACACGGTTCAGGTATTGGTAGGGATAGTATCACGAGTGGCCTCGAAGGAGCTTGGACCGCTAATCCAACTCAATGGGATAACGGCTATTTTGATCTACTTTTGGGTTACGAATGGCAAGTTGTTAAGAGCCCAGCGGGTGCATATCAATGGCACGCCGTAAATCCTGAGCAAAAGGATCTCGCACCAGATGCGGAAGATGCTTCAGTCCGTGTGCCGACTATGATGACAACAGCAGACATGGCAATGCGTGAAGATCCAATCTATAAGAAGATTTCAAAGCGTTTTCATGCGAATCCAGAAGAGTTTGCAGAAGCATTTGCTCGTGCTTGGTTCAAGCTAATCCATCGTGATATGGGTCCTCGTGCAAGGTATATGGGCCCTGAAATACCCGAGGAAGAACTTATATGGCAGGATCCTGTTCCAGAAGGCAACACTGATTATGACGTAGGCGTTGTTAAGGCACGAATAACAGCAAGTGGATTGACGGCTCAGGAAATGGTAGAAACTGCTTGGGCGAGTGCTTCAACATTCCGTGGTTCAGATATGAGAGGCGGTGCTAACGGAGCACGGATTAGACTAGCTCCACAGAAGGACTGGGAAGTTAACAAGCCTCAGCAGCTCGCCCGTGTCTTGGGCGTGTTGGGAGAAATTGCTACGGAGAGTACTGCGTCTTTAGCCGACGTCATCGTTCTTGCAGGCAATACTGCTATTGAGCAGGCATCGGGAGTAAGTGTACCATTTACTCCCGGCCGTGGAGATGCTTCTTTGGAACAAACGGACGTAGACTCATTTGCAGTGCTTGAACCTGTTGCTGATGGTTTTCGCAATTATCAAAAGGCCGAGTTAGCGGTCAGTCCAGAAGAGATGATGCTTGACAGAGCACAGCTACTCGGACTTACGGCGACAGAAATGACTGTGCTTGTCGGCGGCATGCGGGCGTTGGGCATCAGTGTGGATGGTCACGGGGTCTTTACTGACTCACCAGGTCAGTTGAGCAACGACTTTTTTGTTAACCTGCTTGATATGAGCGTCGAATGGAATCCAACAGGAAGTAATTCTTACGAAGCAGTTGATCGTGTTTCGGGTGCAGTGGTTAGAACCGCTACGCGAGTTGATCTTGTGTTCGGATCAAATTCTCAGCTTCGAGCTATTGCCGAAGTATATGGTTGCCAAGATTCTAAAGAGAAGTTTGTGACAGACTTCGTAGCTGCATGGAGTAAGGTCATGAATCTGGACTTGTTTTGATATCATCAAGGGGGGCCCTCATGTCATCTAAAATAACCTTAGAAGAGGTGCGAATCACCTGGTCCAAAGTAGTCTTACTCATCTGTTTTTATTCTGTAGGCTGTTCTTCTTCTAATCTGGAACACCAAAATCCAGTGATTGATTTCTGGATGCAAGGACAGCCTGTCTTTGGGGTTTTTGCTCCTAGCGAATCCAGAATGGGAGATTCAAGAGACTTGGGAGGGGGACGCCCTAGGCCGATATATACCTCTAAAGGAGCTAGAGCTTTGGCTGAAAACCCTCTGTATGATTTTGTGTTTCTGAATTTGGAAGGATCTTACGATGCTGAGGCGGTAGACATAATGGTTGAAGGGTTGGGAGCATCCCAGGACTTACCCAAGAAGACCTTATTGGTGAGGATCCCGTCGATTGCCACTGATGGTGAGAAAATCACAAGGCAAAGAGTCGAAGAAATTATGCTCTCGGGAGCAGATGGTGTGGTTTTCCCCCATGTGCGTAGCGTGGAGGAAGCGGAAATGGCGGTTGGGTTTTTCGAAAGCTTAGGTGTCGATGTATGGTCACCCTCAAATCCTAAGGGCGACAAATTGGTCATGATTATGATTGAGGATCCTGGAGCTTTAGATCTTGTAAAGCAGATTGCGAGTGTACCAGGGTACAGTATTCTGGCTTGTGGAATAGGAAGTCTGACTAGAGCATTAGGAGGGGATAGGGAAGCGGGTGAAGAAGGGAATTTACGAGTTTTAGCTGAAGCAACACAGCTTGGTTTGCCAGATATGATCACAGCCAATGTTGGCAATGTTCAGCAAAGATTAGATGAAGGATTCTTGGCTCTACTGATGCAAGGCTCCGAGGCCGATGAAGCTATTCGAATAGCCAGGAAGTCGATCGGGCGAGATGTAGCCATGCTGGACCACTAAGGTTTAACTGCCCAATCTTATTGTGAGCGGAGGGGCGTACTTTCTGGAAGTCTAGTTATTCTGTGGTGACCCTTCGGTTTCACTAGGATTAGCTTCCAGGTACGCTGCTGAAAAGTTTTTGATCTCTTCTTGTACCGTTTCAGATATGCTTGTTTGGAGATCTGATACTTCGCCGATTCCCATGCCTGTAGAATACCAAGTCACACCTTCTGCCAATGTGATTTGAGCATCTCGGGTCATCTGGATAGACTGGTGCATCCTGACCGAAATGAAGTAGGCTACAGTACCCTGGTTTACTAAGCACTGTGAAGAAACCCTCAATTCCGGC
>DUCW01000053.1:2018-13833 GCA_012959595.1 Gemmatimonadota bacterium | reverse complement strand
GAATTTCGGAGCATCTCCTGCTCTGTTAAAAGTTCGACTTCAGATTCCAGCAAAGTCCGTTCGACGACGGCCTGTGTTTCGTTAGTATTTATCCCGGCTAGTTCACATGCAGCATTTGTAGACGTGCGAACGAAGACGCCTCCGATGCCTTCCAGAGTATAGTTATTCCAAGCATTGTCCTGGCCCTGAGCATTAAAAGGCAGGATTAAAAAAAACAATGCTAGTAAGGTAGATTTATTAAAGAGTTTCATTCTGATTATTTCCATATCTAAGGAGATTCTAGCCACCGCAGGATCGGCAATTGTGGTTATTCTTAGAGCCAAGCTTTTCTAATAATGCGATGGTTATCGGGTGAGGTTGGGCCCTTTGCTCCGGACTATTTGCTAAGTCTGCGGTAGTTTGCCCACGGCGACTGATTACTTTAACGTCAGCACCTTGAGATACAAGATATAGAATGCTTTCGTTATCTCCTCTGGCAGCTGAATTGTGCAGGGCGGAATAACCGTCCTTATCACGAAGATTAGGATCGACTCCAAGTTCTTCAATCAGATACTTTACAGCTGGTAGCCAGCCGTCAGGAACCCCTCTGTGCTGTTGGGCAACACGGGAACTTCCGAATCCAACTCCTGAAGCTGCATGCAAAGGGTGGACTCCAAGACCACCATGTGGTACTGGATCCAGTCCAGAAGGATCTCCGTCGTCATCATCATCAGGTTCATTGTTAGCGAAAAAGAATCTTCTTCGAGGGTCTATTATGTTATATGTCCATATGTTGGGGTCAGCACCATGCTTCACTAGTAATTTCATGGCTTCTACATCATGGGCATAAGATGCCCGCCAGAAAGGTGTTGCACCAGAAAAGTCTACTCCCATTCTCCCAGCATTGTATGCAGCATACCAAATGTGAGTATCGGTTCTTTCGTCTGGGTCTGCTCCTGCCATAAGAAGATCTTCCATCAGTTGCAGATAGGTGGTTTGTTGTTGGCGGAAAGCTTGAGGTTGAGGGTACCATGTTCTCAAGGACCACTCGATATTAAGAGTGGCGAACAATGGACCAGCTCCGTCATCGCTGACGATATTTGGATCTGCTCCCGCTTCCAGTAATTCTTTAGCGAGGTCATAGTTTCCATTGATGACAGCTACCAAAATGGGACTTGACTGATCTCCTTTGGTAGTTTGGTCTACATCAGCACCGCCTTGAATTAAGAGGCGTGCGGATTCTATGTTGCCGTCTCTTGCAGCGTAGTGCAGTGCTGTAAATCCCCCTTGTTTACCAATTTGTTGTATCGACGATAGGACTTTAGGACCTTTTGGAGGCTCTTCTGAAGGAGTATTTCCACCTCTATTTGCTCCTCCGAAAGGACCACCCCGGGTGTTCTCTTCCTCACCTTCAGGCTTAGGGTCTTCAGCGGCTTCTCTGATCCTGCTTCTGCGATTACGTACTTCTGTAGCCTTTTTGGAGACCTCTTCGTAATCCTTGATGTTATTTGCTATACTCAAGTCGGCATCCAAGTCCATGAGAGCTTGAACAGCTTCTGTGGCGTTGCGTGTGGAGGCGAACATGAGAGGAGTCCGGTTCGAGTATGCATCAAGGGCATTAACGTCACCACCACCACCGGCGAGAATATTGATCAACTCCCCTGAGTTGGATTCTGCGGCGAAATGCATCGCAGTTACACCTGTGGAGGTATATCGATTGGGGTCAGCGCCACCTTCCAGGAGTTTTTTTACGATCTTGCTATGCCCAGCTCTACTAGCCATATGAAGTGGTGTATATCCACCGAGACGACTGGTTGAAGTTGGGCTTGCACCAGCGAAGAGCAGGATCTCTACAATTTCCACTTCATTGTTCAGGGCTGACCAATGAAGTGCTGTGAGACCATCTGTTTGAGCAGCATTTGGATCTGCTCCTTGTCGGAGAAGTTCTCGGACAGTGATAAGGTCATTATTTTGAGCGGCATCTGCCACTGGAGCTTCATTCGGAGCACCTGCAAAGAACACCAAGAAAATCGACACTGTTCCCAACAAGCTTAGAATTACGTTTTTCTTTCCTAATAATGACATAACCAGTCTCCTGTCCTTCCTTAAGAGCTCAATAACTTATTCAAAAGTTTCAAGTCGTTTAGATTGAGAATGTACCAGTACTATTTCCGAAGGTTTCGATGTCATCCACTCCTATCTTGTGGAGAAGGTCTAGCATGGCGTTCGCCATTGGCGTTCCAGCTGGAGCTTTAATGTGGCGACCACCTTCCAAGGCTCCGTTGGCTCCACCCACAAAGAATAGGGGGCAGCGCACATGGTTGTGTAAATTACTGTCGGCCATTGCTGATCCGTACATGATGGCGGTTTTATCCAACAGATTTGAATCTCCCTCCGTAGTATTCTTGAGTTTCTCAAGGAAATACGGAAGCATCGCAACATGATATGCATTTATTTTTGCGAAATCTTTGATTCTCTCTTCTCGGCCACCGTGGTGTGATGCTGCATGGAATGGGCTACCACTTCCACTTTCTGGATAAACCCTTGGCGAAGCATCACGCCCCATTTTGAGAGAGAAGACTCTGGTTGTATTAGACGTAAAAGCGAGAACTTGAAGGTCGAACATCAACTTCATATGCTCAGCAAATTCATCTGGGACACCAACTGGAGCTTCTGGGATGTTACGTTCTTCCCCACTTGCATTCTGAGCTTCTATCCGTTGAATGCGTTGCTCCAATTCACGGATGTTTTCCGTGTATTGGTCAAGCCGCAGTCCATCAGCGGGACCAAGATCTCTACGTAGGGCCGATATTTCTTCCAACATCCAGTCCAGGATACTTCTGTCTGCCTGTCGTCGTGCGCTTCTCTGCTCTGGGCTTCCGCCAGCACCGAAGAGCATTTCAAAAACGGCACGTGGGTCCCGCACCATCGGAAGGGGTTCATTGGGTGAAGCCCAACTGATGTTGTCAGTGTATGCACAGGCGTAGCCGTATGCACACCCTCCAGCTTGATCTACGTTCTCAATAGTGAGCTGAACTGAAGGGATTGGAGTTTCGTGTCCATATTTGTTCACATATAACTGATCTAGTGAAGTTCCTATGTGGACATCGGAACCTTCAGTTTGCTTGGGATGAGCTTGAGTCATGAATACGGCTGCTGTACGGAAGTGGTCGCCCCCGATCTCTTGAGGAGAGAACGCATCCGCCATTCTGGAATCGGTGTTACTGACGATAGTCAGGTAGTCCTGGAATGGTTCCAGTGAACTAAGGCTCGTCGGGGTCAAGTCGAAGTCCCGCCCTTCTGCTCTGGGGTTCCAGAGATTCAGAGAGGCACCCAATTCATTACAGCCTGCCGCTCCGTGCACCTGTTCAATACAAACAAGACGGGTCCGTTCTGCTGCGATGCCTTCAGGGCTAGACGCCCAAGCACTTTGAGCTGGGATCATCGCGTCAAAAAGTGGTAGGCCAATGGTAGCTCCTACTCCACGCAACATGGTACGGCGGGAAATGTGTTTTCCAGTAATAAATTCCATCGTTTTAAGCCTCTTTGGAGGTTTTACATTCAGGCACAGAAGACTGACATAGGTCAGTGGTCCATGCAAGTAGCTTCTCTTTTACAAACATCTCTAGTTGCTCCCCGAGGTGTCAGTCACAACTTCTTCCCATTGAGCAGTTTGGAATGCGGGGCTTTCTATAACTCCCAGTACAAACTCAGAAATTCGGTAGTCATGTCCTGCTGCTTCTCGGGTAATCTCTCGTACCGTTGGCATGTCGTAGTATTCGACCCTTCGACCCAAAGCATAGGCCATTAAATTTGAAGCGAAAATGCGGTAGAACACCTCTGGACGAGTCAGTAGGGCGTTCCTTAGATCAGCAGGACCTGTAAGGGGGGTTCCATCGTAGAGCTCTCCGATGGGATTAATCAAATTCCCCTCATCTCTTACTCTATAAGCTCCTGTTACGTCAAAATTCTCAAGGGCGAGACCGATCGGATCCATCACGATATGACAAGCCATACACACTGGGTTGGCTCGGTGTATCTCCATACGTTCTCGGACCGTCAGAAACCGCCCATCTTCAGCACCATCTGTGTCTTCAAAGGGAGGAACGTCTGGTGGAGGTGGAGGTGGAGGTGTGCCAAGCAATACTTCCAGCACCCACTTCCCTCTTAACACAGGAGATGTACGGTCAGCATGAGAGGTCATTGCCAAGATGCTTCCGTGTCCTAAGATGCCTCTGCGAGTTTCATCTGGGTATGTTACTCTCTGAAAATCTGATCCAGTAACTCCTGGAAAACCATAGTGTCGAGCCAATCTTTCGTTTATGAAAGTGTAATCGCTGGTCAACAATTCCATTACGTCAAGATCCTCCTCAATAATATGGGAGAACAACAGCTCCGTCTCTCGTGCCATTGATTCAGAGAGAGTTTTATCAAAATAAGGATAGCTCAGGGCGTCAGGAGAAAGTTTCTCCAAATCCTGCAATCTTAGCCATTGAGCCCCGAAGCGTTTCGCCAGAGCAACCCATGCTCTGGGATCTCTAAGCATTCTTCGAGCCTGTCTTTCTAGTTCTCCTTGACTACTGAGCTGCTGAGTGGCAGCTAGGTCCAACAGTTCTTGGTCTGGGGTGGATCCCCAAAGGAAGAACGAGAGTCTTGATGCTAGGTCTACGTCACTAATCCGGTGAGATGATCCAACCACCGCATCTGCTGGGGCCTCTTCCGTCCGGAAGATGAAGTGAGGGCTAGCTAGGATGGCTTGAAGGGCGCTTCTTATGCCTCCTTCAAAATCTCCATTTTCGGCTCCCCGGTCATAAAAAGTCATCAATCCTCTTATATCATTTTCTTCAAGAGGTCGACGATAGGCCTGAGAGGCCATCCGTCCTACAATTTCCTCGGCACAAGGCCTGGCTTCATCTGGACCAGTTGGTCTACAACTGAAAACCTTGAGCCTGGCAGGTGTATCTGAAACGCCAGTTACTTCATACGGACCGAGTATCGTTAGGCGCTGCAAATGAGGCATTGTGGTTACCCCGTATCCGATTCCGATCTGTCCATCGGCCATTGTGTGATCAATTGGTCTGATTAGATCGGCGACTTCGCCTTCAAATTGCTTTAGGAACGCCGCTGTGATCCGCTTAGGACCTGCACGAACGTAGATAGAATCGGTCAACATGTTCAGGCCCGTTGGCTCGGATTCTGACATCCAGGGGTCAACGGACATGAGAGCGATGCGTTCACTATCGATGGATACTTCTATTTTTTCTTCACCAAAAGTTCTGCCAAAGACTTCTCCTTCAACTGCTGGATAGGGCTGAATGTGGAAAACATATTTACCATCGGCCGGGAAATTGTGAATAACCGACACCCCACCCCGTGTACCGAATGGAGCTCCTTCTACCCGTTCTTTTTGCGACAAAGTTTTTGGAAGAATATAGCGAGTTGAGTTTGATTCTGCCTCTGGATCTCCCAATGCCATACGACTGATATGGCCAGCTGCTCTCAGGTAGCCTTCCATTACTGTGGTCGAAGGTCTCTGGACGTCGGCAATGTTATCGAAATTAGCACTCTTGGTGTCTAGCGGAAGAAAAACGGCCACGTCTATATCTATCCCCAACAGATCCCTGACTGCATTGGTGTACTCAACACGGTTCAACCTTTGAAATGTTCTGTAGCCAGGGTTTGGATTTTCTGCGGCGGCCCGATCCAGATTTTCTTCCAGAGCTAGGACCAAAGCTTGAAGAGTGTCTCCCTGGGGTCTAGGCATTCCCCGCGGAGGCATCATGCCCGCCCTGAGTTTACGAACCATCTTTTCAGCGGTCTCTGCATGTTCCGATGCTTCTTCTACAGCGAAGCCAGTCAGAGACATATTTCCTGTCATCATTGCGTCATTGTGACATACGACGCAGTAGGTTTGAACCATTGCAGTCAATTCTACTGATTCGATCTCTAAAGTTTCGTCAACAGAGTGGGAAAGAGGTTGACTCGGTGCTGGATCTATGGCTTCCTCGTAAGTAACAGTCTCGAGATTAGAGCCCAGGTTACCAGCGTCGGCAGTTTGACCAACGAGCACCAGGATCATGCCGAGTGCTGTCAGTATCGAAGGTAATGTATTCATCCCTTTTACGTCCCAAGACCAACGTTTATAGAAAACAAAAAGTACTCCCTAGATATTCTGTTCAAGAAACCACGCTCATATGTTTAGAAAGCCACCATTTGAACGGAGAATCTTGAATGGATTCTCCACAATTAGACTTTGCTCTAAAGATAGTGCAGAGAAAGGCTTCTTGGCCAGTGTAAAACATAGGATATCGCCTAGAGACGGCTTAAAATAGGGACTTTTCGCGGTCAGGAAGGAGGTAGATATCGGTACAAAGGCCTTGTTCTTATCATTAGACACCGAGAAAGCTATTGGTTTTGGTAATAATGTGGATTAATACTTTAGGTCAAATTGTGCTATCTAGACCTTTCTTTGGCCAGGTCGAATTCGGAACTGTGAAGTGCAGTCGTACCACACTTCCTTTAGAAATGTCAGCAGCTTTTTGGTAGATGTTCATTTGAGAGAGGTACGTTTGAGAGACCTGCTCTATGTCTGCATCTTTTAGTTTGTGGGTTTTAAAATCTACTATCAGAGCTTTTTCTCCGTCCGCCCCAGGGCGATATAGGTCGAATGCACCAAGGTGCCAATTTCTCGGACCTACTAGGTGTACAAAAGGCAATTCACGGAAATGTTCACCTTTTACATACCATTTCCAATCTGAACTTTTCAGGACTTCCTGTAGTTCTAGTTCCAGGGCCTCCCAATAATTTGATCCTGGTCCAGGGCTTCCGCTAAGCTCCACTGTATCCATAGAATTCAGGGTTTCATTGAGGACTTGGGGAAGTTCTTCATATTCCTGAATTCGTTCAAGGACTCCATGGATCACCTTCCCTCTAGTTTGAGAGGGGATCCTTCCAGATCGACGTCCAGCGAATGAGAGAGTCGATTGCACGCCGTACTCGTACTTTTTTTGCCATTCCTCTTCACTCCTCTGTTTCGTCATGACTTCGGTAGCCGAAGAGGTAAATTGCATTGGAGGCCCTGTAATGGTTGTGGCCAGGGGAGGGAGGTCCATTGTTTCGATTCGGTTTAACCATTCTAGGGGGACCAAATCGAGATCGGTTATTTCTTGGCGGCCTGTTTGACTAGAAATATTCTCCCATGAATGAAATTGATTTAATCTTTCCCAGAAGAATCCAGAAGTCTTTTTTTCAATTTCGCCGCAGACAATTAATTGGTCTCGAGCTCGAGTCATACAGACGTAGAGCAAACGACATTCTTCTGCTTCCAATCTAGCTAGATTGGAAGGTGCTAGGGTTTCCTCATTGTGAGGTCCGTTATCACTTTCCTTTAGGTATAGACTGGAGAGGAATGTTCCGTCAGACGGGATTAACTCATTTCGCCGCTGGGAAACATTTTTGTCGTTTTGGATCGAGAACACTATGGGCCATTCGAGTCCTTTCGCTTTGTGAATTGTGCTGACAGTGACCAAGTCAGCTTCAGAATCGGCGGCCAAGGATGGCGGTGAATCTTTACTCAGTGACAGATCCCACAGTTCCAGGAATTCTTCAATAGATATCTGTCTATGTTCCTCAGCAAACTGCAGAAAGCCTTGGATATTTGAATAGGATTCTTCTCCTTTTCTCTGATTTCCTAGGAATAGATGGATGTCGTAGAAACTCTCCGAAACGAACCTCCGCAACAGGTCGGGCAGGGGGACTCTCCCAACTAGTTTTTGTGCTTTGTGGAAAGTTTCCAGACCTCTCTTCAGGGCAAACCTTTCCAGCTCTGGCAAGCTTGAATTCTCAGGATATTCGGGCCATTTATGTCCATCCAGAAATTTTTTCGCTTGCTCCAAAAGGCTTTGATGGAAATCCGATATACGGATTCCTGTAATCACTTCATCTCTAATCCCTACAAAGGGAGATCGCAAGAATCCCAGAGCGTAGTAATTGTCATCGGGATTAATCAACAGTCGCAGTAGGTTGACTATATCTGCAATCTCAGTCGACTTGTTGTAATCTTGGTGAGATATTTGAAACGGAATACCCGCTTCGACCAATCCCTTTTGGAAGAGCTCTAAATTGGTTCGACTGCGGTGTAGTATGGCGATGTCATGGTAAGTACAGTGCCGTTTTTTGTTGGTGTCAGGATCCACAATCATAGCTTTCTCGACTAATTCTTGTATGCACGCACCTATTTTTCTCCCTTCTTCAAGCCTTCGCCCTGCACTGTTGCTCGCTTTCAGATTGATCAACTGGCACTTGGCCGTTCCCGATGAGGCTCTATTTGCTTCCATCTCTTGATAATCGATTGCACTAGTATTGAGGCCTGCCTGACGCAGCTTGGCTGCTGATTGGTTCATAGCGGGGCCACAAATGGTGTTGACTGTCTCAATCACTTTAGGGTCACTGCGGAAATTTTTGGTCAGTGATAGAACATTGCCACTTTTCTGAATTTTTTCTTTGACCTCATTCCAGACAGTTATGTCTGCCCCTCTCCAGCCATAGATGCTTTGTTTAGGGTCTCCAACTAGGAACAGCTTGGTTTTGTTGTTGCCTCCTATAGCAAATGCGATGTCACTTTGTGCATCATCAGTATCCTGGAATTCGTCGATAATGAGAATTTTATACCGACTACGGATTTGCTGGAGAGCGTGTGTGGCCTTAGGGGAACGGAGAAGAGATCGAGTTTCGAGTATAAGCTGATCAAAATCTTTTTCATTGTTGACTAACAGTTGCCGCTGCCATTGTTCTTCGGCTGAACGGGCTAATGTATAGAGTCCGTAGGTAAGGTCTCGAGATAAACGATCTCCAGGATCTTGGCATTCTGGCAGTGGTTGTTCATCGACAAATGATGAGTTCCAGTTCCTGTAGCGTTCTGGGTGCCAGCGTACCTCTCTAAGCATAGCCCGAGACTGAGAGATAATGTCACTAAGACGATAGCGTCGAGCTAAGGCTTTGGTCTCTATGTATTCTTGCTCCAGCTGCTTTAGAATGACCTCCTTGATAATCTCGTCTTTTTTCAGATCTGCCACCTGAGCATTTAGGACCTTGAAAGTCGGATTAATACCCAATCTCAAAGCATGTTCTCTCAAAATAGATTCACAGAATCCGTGAATCGTTCCGATAAAAGCTTCATCTAACCGCAGGGCTAACAGCTTGGCTTCGGGCTCATCGGATTGAAGCAGTTCATGCCGGAGCTTTTGTCGTAGGTCTGCTGCACTTTTCCTGGTGAAGGTAATTGCCCCTATTTCGTTTATTTTACACGGGTTGATACTAGTCGGAATGGTTTCGTGTTTTCCTTCTGAAGACCCTACTTGGAGTCCCATCATCCACATGATTTTACCCACTATTGTCAGTGTTTTACCTGTGCCTGCGTTTGCAGTAAGGAGGACATCTTTACTGCTGGTAAGAGCAGTTTCCTGTTCCTTTGTCCAGGCAAATTTACCCATCGAAGCGGCTTCCTTTTGTTATGCTGGCTAGGCTTCTGCTTATCTCAATACCGGGATCTGATGCCCGCCAGGAAGCCGTCTTGCGTGAGATCACGGGTTCGAATTTCCCGCTTCGAATCCGGTCGGGTATACTGAAGGCGATTCTAAGGACTGCTTCTAGTTTTTCGCTGTCTGCTTTCATCAGAGCAGCTTCCTTGGCTTTCCCCTTGGGTGTCTTCGGATTTCTTATGGATCGGTATCTGGCTCTATCGAGGTTATATCCCGCTTGTCGAAGTGCCAGAAGATAAATAGGAGCCTGTAAGACGCTCCCGTCGTCGTATCCACCTTTGCTTGGCGTCTTGGTTCTTTTGTAGTCTAGGATACTGTATGTATCTTTCCCGTCGTTGAGGGGATCGCTCGTACCACAGTGGTCTACCCTGTCTATGATACCTCTTATCCGAAGAGATTTCTCCTGATTGTTTATGTCTTTGCCAGAAATCTTGAGCCCCCTGGGATCCTCGTATCCAAATTTCCATTCCACCAAGAAAGGAGTATGCCCCTGTTCTTCCAGAGAGGGCAGTTCGAAGGTCAAATAATCCTGGACTTCTGATACAATTTTCTCGCACTCTTGTTTCCATAAAACTGGTTCTCCCAACCATTTGCCGCATTCTTCAAGTTCCTTGACCGCAGCTTTAGTGATGTCCTTCAGGAATTGCTCGGCCTCACCTTCTAGTTTTGTTGGAAGATTGTTCTGGGTTGTTGAGTAAAACTGCTCCAAAATTTTATGGGCAAGGCTTCCAGAGATCAGAGGGCTGGTCTCGTCCTCCACTTTACCACTTCTTTCAATTCTAAGGACTTTGGTCATCCAGAAATTGAAAGGAAGAATGCTGTAGTTCTCTAGATTTCCTGGTGTCCAGACATAATCTGGTCCAAAGTACTTGCCCAGATATTCTTTCACGACTGCATCTCTAATTTCACCATTCCAGGGATTAGGATGCAGCCAGCCAGAATCTTCTTGGACAGTTTTGTTCCCTGGACGCTTTGATTCTGCATGAGCAGCCAGAATAGCATGCTTGAGAATTTCTGGATGGGGAGTTCGCACTGGCAGAAGAGATTCGTCGTTGCCACTTGCAGCTAATTGTTTTGCACTTTCTATGAGCAAGGCAGTCGGGTTAGTCTCAATCTTGAGCGTACTTTTCGTGATCGGAGAGTACGTGTGTTGCGGGACCATTACGGAAGGTTCTGATATTTCTCCATCAAAATTTGCTGTTCGATAGGAGATGGTAACTTGAGGTTGTTGGGCTATTGATCTCCAGATACTTCGTTCATGGCGCTGTTCACTCGTATGGTTTGGGATGGGAATATTCAATTTGGCGAGGAGATTCCGTTCTTGATTTGAGAGTATGCCTGATGAGTGGAATGCCTTCGGGAAAACCTCATGATTGGCATTTATTATGAATGTGTATTTAAAGTTCGAAAGAATAGCTTCTGTAGCACCTAGGACTTGGACTCCTTTTTTCAAAGGAGTTTCCAAAGACAAATATTGGGTATTCAGAACTTGCCAGACCAGAGAATTCCACTCGTTAGGCTGGACCAGATTCTTGGAATCATCCAGTTCCAGCCATTCTCTTAGAATGCTCTCCAGCTGAACAACTGCTCGTTGGTCAATCCTGACGATATTCCAATCCTCACCTACTGGTTCTGATGCCTGGAGCTTCATTTCGAACGGATCGGAGCTGAGCATTTCTAGGCTAAGTTTTATCCATACCGAAAGAGTATGCGATTTAGTCAAAGGCTCCATGAGATTAGCGAAATTTTTGAAATTCTTTATTGAATCAATGTCTCTGGGTTCAAATTTGTGATTCTGAATTCCTGTTTTCCAGTCAGGTAAACCCATGAAACTTTGCTTCATTGGTAAGCGGTCGATCAGGTGCGGAGCTATTCCGGTCTTTAAGTATGGGTTGCTCAGAACCCTTTTCAGTACTCTGTAGTTCCAGCCTTTGGCAGCAGCTTTATAGATGTCCAGTAAAGCTGAGATGACGCCACATTCCAGTATAGGAATTTGTATGCGTCTGGTTATCGGGATTCCTGATGATTCAAGCTCAGCGGCGACTTGAGAAGAATCTTTTTCGGGTGTTCTGGAGATGACAGCGATTTCGTGGGGATCAATTTCTTGAGTCACCAGTATCTTTTTTATGCGTGCAGCAACCGACTGTGCTTCTATGGAGCTGTCAGTAGCTGCTTGAACTTCAGGAATAACTGTTTGTGAATCTGCAATGTATAGAGTTTCCTTTGCCAGACGTTCCCATTCGGAAGCCTCTTCTTCTTTCGGTAGATAGATTATTGTCTCAACATCACTATGGTTG
>DUCW01000053.1:0-2008 GCA_012959595.1 Gemmatimonadota bacterium | reverse complement strand
ATTCGAGTAGGCGTTTCCTGCCTTTTGTTGTTGCTACCCCATACAGATGGAGAGTCTTAGCGTTGTTAATAGCACCTGGAAGCCCTCCAGCGTCTATCTTTTCGGCTATTAAGCTATTGAGGGATCGGATGTCTCGTAATCCCTTCTGCTCCAATTCTCGGAGGTATGTTCTGTATGTTTCTGTAATCCATCTGTTTCTCTTTGACCCAAAATCGTCTACCGAGAGAGTTGAAAGTCCTGTTTCTAGGGTTTTTGGGGTTATCCCCTCTGGGAGAAAGTCGGCCAGGAGACGGTCTATCATCTGGCCAGGCAACGCCGTGTTTATCTGTCTCTTGAATGAATCTAATCCAGTTTCTTCAGCCGTTTTCTGGGCTATTTGACCAATCAATATTTGTCGGGTTAGGAGTCCAATAGGCTTCTCCCGAATTCCGAATGATTCTGGCAGTTCACTCCAGATTTTAAAGGGTGGTCCTAGCCAACCCTTTAGTCCTCTGGCTTGAGCACACTCAAGAAATGAGTCTCTAATATTTCGGTTTGTGACCCAAAGAAAGGAAGGGTAATTGCCTGGGCCTGTTTTGGTTCCAATTTGATCTAAAAAACTATTCTTACAGTGGTTCCAAAGACAATGAGTATTTTCAGATCGTACCAGGGTTATGGGCATTAGCGAGCTTTAGATCTCTAATTAGGAATAGGCGTACGAACATTTTGCATTGTGGTAAGGACAGTACGCAAGCACACTCCGATTAAGATTCAAGTTGGTGCGGGTGAATCTTGCGGTTACTGAACGAGTAAAGGTTCGATAAGTGCAACTAGTTCATCGTAGCTCAAGGTGCCCGGATTATAACGCTGAACGACACCACTGCGATCGACCAGAACGAGCGTCGGGGTGGTACTGACACCGAAGTTGAGGAAATTTTCCTGACTAATCGGCACCGTCATCCAGGACGGAATAGGGAACTGTTCAGTGTATTCTCCATTGAGATATGCCAACTCTTCTTCAGCTGTCGCTGTCTGTCCTCGCGAGACGAAACCGTAGAGCTGGGTAGGACCAACAATAACCAGACCCTGGTCTCCGTACTCTTCATGCAGTGCCTCTAGGATGGGCTCCTGTCGCTTGCAGTCTGGGCACCAATGCGCCCAAAAGAAGAAAAGGGCGACTTTATCCTTCAAGTTGTTGGCCGTTGGTGGCCGTAGACCCAGGTAGCCGTCGATTTCGAGATCAGGCAATTGGCTTCCCTCTAAACTAAGTAAGAGAAAGTTCTTCTGGATTCGAGTTTCGATTGATGTGCCTGCAAATTGTTGGCGTGCGGCACCCAAGAAATTCACTGCTCGTGCACGATCTCCTTGGGCGTTATATGTATGGCCAAGAACTTCAATCCCTGCCCCAAGTGCAGTCGGCAAGAAGCGATCAGCGTCGAGTGGCCGATCTTTGATCAATTCGAGACTACCTTCGTATGCTTCACTTGCATAATGTTCCGCCACATCCCAACGCTCAGCGAAGCTAGCTCCGCGTGCGAGCCAAGAGACAGCGGCGAGCCATTCTGCTGCAGGTTGTTCGACTTTAGTCCTTTGCTCTTCAATGATATCTCTGGCTTTGTCGATTTCTTCTGCCCAAGCGAGATCGCTCATTTCTGATACGAGGTTGTCGGACTGGCCGACTAAGCTCAGAGGCGAAAATAGACAAGTTAGGACGATCGATGTGATCAAAACTTTGGATTGTCTCATGGTGTTTCCCTATAGGTCATCGTTTGAATAGACTGAGTTGATGTGATATGCCATTCAATAGCTTCACTTGCAGGTGCGAAGCAGACACGGTCGTCACATGCTTGATATACGAAATTTCCAGATACTACCAAGCCATCGGGAGGTAGATCCACGTCGAGGATTAAGCTCACCCCAATCGTAAATTCATTTTCGAAGACTAAGAGGGGATCTTCCCATCCTAGCAGAAGGAAGTCTGTGGATTCCGGGTAGGCTATCTCCTTCACGGTGGCCCCTTCTGGTGGTG
>DUCW01000052.1:23448-30440 GCA_012959595.1 Gemmatimonadota bacterium | reverse complement strand
GCCCTCTCAAGCCCAGCAGGATCCAAGAAATCTGATATGACTACAACCAAACCTCTGCGTCTCCGTGATGAAAAAAAACCCCTAAAAGATTGGGCCATCGAAGTAGAACCCTGTGTCGTCATGGCTTCTAGAAACCGGAAAGCATTCCATATTTGGCTCTTACCTCTTCGGGAGGAGAGCTGATTGTCAACGCCATCGTTGAAACCGACTAAATTGACACGATCCTGGTTTAAAAGACCCACGTAACACATAGCCGCCGTAATCTTCCTTGCATAATCAAATTTCGAAGGTTTTCCACAATTCATTGATGCACTTGAATCGAGAAAAATATAGATGGGTAAGTCGGCTTCTTCCTCGAAAGTCCGGAGGAGAAGTTTGTCCAGTCTCAGAAATGTCCTCCAGTCTACATTTTTCGTGTCCTCGCCCGACACATACTCTCTGTAATCTGAAAACTCAATTCCTGAACTGGTCTTTTTTTTGGAGCGATGTTCCCCATGAAGATGTCCTGGAACCATCTGCTTGGACATCAAATTTAAATATTCCAGTTTTTTTAGAAAATCATCATCGAAAAGAGTCTCTTTGGGTGGCATTTCTAACAGTTCATCCTAACAGATCCAGTTCATTTTTGAGGTTCTAGGATGTCATTCATGATTGTTTCTAAAATATCGTCCGGATCGACTCGGTCGGCTTCTCCTTCAAAATTCAGCAGTATACGGTGCCGGAAAGCGGGAAGGAAATAAGAACGGATATCTTTACAGGCCACATGAACTCTACCATTTACCAAAGCATTCACCTTTGAACCGACCACCAATGCTTGAGTCCCTCTCGGACTAGCCCCAAAACGAACATATTTTTCAGTCAAAGGATGCGTATGTGCATTCCCTGGGTTTGTCGCTAAAGTCAGGCGGATTGCATAATCTTGAATGGAGGGAGCAATTGGCACATTCCTAGCTGTTTCACGCATCTCAACTATTTGATCTCTATCCAACACTGTTCTTGCTATTGGTTCAGTAGAGGTTGTAGTTCGATTCATGATTTCATGCATATGTTCTGACTCAGGATACTTAATCCTGAGCTTATAAAAAAATCGATCCAGCTGAGCTTCAGGAAGGGGATAAGTTCCTTCCATTTCTACAGGGTTTTGGGTGGCAAGGACAAAAAATGGAGGCTTCAATTGATGGGTAGTAACACCTACAGTCACACTTCTTTCCTGCATGGCCTCCAAAAGGGCAGACTGAGTTTTGGGAGTGGCACGGTTGATTTCATCTGCAAGTAGAATATTGGTAAAGATCGGACCTTTCTGGAAAGACAAGTGCTTCTCACCTGTATCCGTCTCATGCATAATGTCGCTTCCAACGACATCTCCAGGCATCAAATCTGGAGTGAACTGGATTCTAGAAAACTTTAGTTGTAGCACATCAGCCACCGTAGACACTATCTTGGTTTTTCCCACTCCTGGAATGCCCTCAAGGAGTACATGTCCCTTTGACAGCAAGCTGACCAAAGTCCCATCAATCACCTCTTCATTACCAACAATGACTTTACCAATTTCTGTTCTTACTTTATCGAATTCATCACGGAACAATGCTATCTGATTGTCAATTTTTGTTATCATTTTTTCTCAAGGGTCGTATGCCTAAAAAATAATTCTTAACTAAATCACTGTACTGCCAGAATACTGTCTCGACATCTAGGGCAGAAGCATTCGAGTACTCTGTCAAACCACCTATTTCATAAAATTGCAGGTCAGACAACTGTTTTTGGCTAGCTCCTTGGAACAAATTTTGCGGGTCAGAATATTCTTCCATAAATTGCTCGTCGATGATCTCCAAGCTGAGTTGGACCTCTAACGTAGTCGCTTCTCCAAGCTCTAATTCAGCCACTTCAGACGGAGTTCCAGTTGAATTCCCTGCTGGGCCACTCCCGTCTCCAGGGTCACCGCCAGAAGATTTTGTAACTTCATCAGAAGCACTACCTGCCGCACCACTTTCCATTTGTCCGTCCGGAGTCATACTGGAATTATTGGCTCTCTGTGAAATCTCTTGACTTAAAGCTTGCATGCTCATTGAAGCTTCATTCAAAGCTTCGTCCAAACTCTGATTCTGAGCCATTGCATCCAGTGCCTCAGCCGCTTCCGTCAAAGATCCCTCTGCCTTAGATATTTGGTCTTGTGCTAAAGCCGTACCTGCTTCATCCAATGCATCAAGCAATTCTTCTGCCGAAAAAGATTCGGAAAATTCTTGAGACTGCAATTCTTGCTCCAATTCATTCAGTACGGAAGGGTCCATATTCGCTAAATTTTCACTCATTTCTCTGAGTTTCTGTGCAGCACTCGTGAGGTCCATTTCTCCTAGTGAGTTGGCAAAATCTGACAATTTCTGAGATTCAGAAAACTCTTGTGACAACTGGACAAGCTCTTGTGTAAGCGCATCCATTCCAAAAATTTCTTCATTCAGAATTTCTTCTGCTTGCTGTAATTCCATTAACAATTCTTCATTCAGAATCTCATCGCCCTTCAGGTCTTCCAACAACCGTTCCAAGCCTTCAAAATCTGATTCATCCAAGAAAGTTTCTACATCTCCCTCTAGGCTGGATTGTAGATCGGCTATCTGATTCTCGATTTCTGAAAAAGACGTTTCCGGATCCATTTCACGTAAAAATAGAGGGGTTTCATTGGGTATCAGAGACAACCCCGTTCCGAGCCCCCCCAAGATAAATACTCCGCCAAACCACCTCGAAATCTTAAAAGGGAAAAGCTCTTCTAGTTTCAACTTGTCCAGTGACTTGGCCGCTCTTCTCAGTTGCAAATCTATCCAAGCTGATTCCATTGGATTCCGAACGAACCAATAGGCCGTCTTAATCTCGTCACTCAGGTCAGCCAACTCATCGGTCAGACCAGCTGTCCTGTTAAGTCGATTTTTTTCGAAGATAGGTTTAATCGCAAAGCAGATATAGAATAACATAGACCCAACGATTAATACCCTCAATGGTGGACTTTCCACGGGAAATAAAATCCCATTAATCTGGAAAAAGAGTGATATACCCAGAGTCGTACAGATTACCTTGGCCAAAAGGTCAGAACAATAAATCAGATGGACACGTCGATCTATTTTTTTGAGTATCGAACGCACCCTCGAAGATTCTCTTGACCTTCCATCTGCTGATTTCACCACACTGATTTCATTGGTTGTCCTCCCTACCTCCCTACTGATATAAACTCGACACTCTTCCTGCCAGGGGGCGTAATCCGACAGAGTTTGGAGCCAACCCAAACTGGGCAACGCTGACGAATGTAGCAAATTTTTGTCAAACTAAAATTAGGAATAAAAGTCCCTGGTTGCGACTATGTCCACTTCCAGCCTGTGAGTTAATCTAGTACCAATCTAAATGATAAATCTCATTCGTTTCTCAAGTGGGCCCACCAGGACTTGAACCTGGGACCTTCGGATTATGAGTCCGCTGCTCTAACCAACTGAGCTATGGGCCCTGCATGCACACCATAAATCGTTCTTGTTTTTTCTACGAACCTGCTTCTCAGATAAGCAATATATGTCAGTAGACCATGCACAATCATAGCAAAGAAACACAGTCGTTTAAAGCCTTAATGTCTCCCTGACGCAGCTCCTCATATTGTCCCAGTCCTAGTGATCCTAATTCCAGTGGACCGAATCTCGTTCGCCTGAGATGAGCGACAGACAACCCTACTGCTGCCATGAGTCGGCGAACTTCACGCTTTCGGCCTTCTTTCATTACAATTATCAGTTGGCCTAGATCATTTCCTTTTTTCTTGCCAATCCCAACTCGTGCTGGGCGTGCAAAACCATCCTCTAGTTCAACACCTGTCCTCAGTTGTGCTAAAGTTGTATTAGGGATACTCCCCTCAACTGAAACCGTATACTCCCGCTCAATCTCATAACTGGGATGTTGAAGTTGATTGGCCACATCTCCATCATTCGTCAAGATGAGAAGACCTTCGGTTAAATAGTCTAACCTCCCAACATAGCGTAAAGATCGCATGTCCTGTGGCAATAGATCATATATTGTTGGCCTGCCAAACTCATCTTTCGTAGTAGTGAGAATTCCCGGAGGTTTATTCAGTTTTATCCATCGCACAGACGGTATCTCGATATTTTTTCCATCTACAACTACCACATCATTTCGGGGGTCAACTATTATACCAGGGCCCTTCATAATCTCACCGTTGACCCTAACCCTACCCTCTGAGATCATAACTTCTGCTTTTCTCCGGGAAGTCAGGCCGGACCTAGAGATAAATTTATGTAATCGCATATTTGGGGAGTCACTCTAACTCCGAAGAGTGGGTCGAAGACATACCTTCGTCTCCGCTAATCTCTGGTTCAATCCTCCCATCTGCACACTCTTGATCCTCGGTCTCCTCCGAAATCGCATCCGCCGAATCGGTAACATCCTCTCCTTTTAAAACAACCGGTAAATCCTTGGTTCGAGGCAGGCCATCAAGATCGGAGAAGCCAAAATGCTCTAGAAATTTATTCGTAGTGCCGTACAATAAAGGTCTTCCAAGACCATCCCCCCTTCCCACAACTTCCACTAATTCTCTGTCTTGCAAGGTTCTAATTACGCCAGCAGAGCTCACTCCTCGGACATATTCAATATCAATCCGTCCAATCGGTTGCCGGTACGCTACGATAGCTAGTGTTTCAAGGGCCGGAGTTGACAATCTCGAGGATTTGGGCACCGTGTCGAATTTTTCCAGATAAGGTGCATACACCGAATGTGTAAGGATTTGATAGCCTCCAGAGATCTGCTTGATTTCAAAGGCTCTTTCGGATTCCAAGTACATTTGAGTCAATTCCTCTATGCATCTCTCGACTACGTCTTCATCCAGGGAGTCATCTGCACGCGCAATTTCCTCAGAATTCAACGGAGCATCGCTTGAAAAAAGCAACGCTTCAACAATTTGTGTTGGTCGCATTATTCCTCCTCAGAATTCAACTGTAATTCGACTGAGGTAAGGTCGGATTCAGTAAAGCGGTATATCCACAAGTCGGCAAACGCCCGAGTCTGACGCAATTGTACCTTACGATTACGAGCTAACTCTAGGCTTGCTAAAAAAGTCATTACTCCATGCACCCTCGATTCAAATGGTTCTAATAATCGGCTAAATTCCACCCTCTTTAGCCGTTGAAGGGTCAGTAGAATCAAATCCACCTTGTCTTCCATGGCTACTGGCCTTGTAACTACTCTGTGCTCGACAATATCCATCGAAGGAGTAGTTACCGAGAGAGCGGTGGCGTAAACTTCGTCCCAAGTTGTATCAAGAATGATTTCTTTTTTCTTGATTTTATTCGTCGGATTCACGTAGCCCTTCCCAAATTGTCGACTTCTGTGTGATTCTGCGACACTCAGATGAGCTTTGATTTCCTGGATTTGTTCATATTCTAAGAGTCTATACACCAATTCAGCTCTAGGATCATAATCCTCGGCCGTCGAACTTTTGGGTAGCAAGGTTTGAACTTTGATTCTCAGGAGATTCGCCGCCATTTCCATAAATTCACCCGCATTAGCAATCTGTCCGGCACTGATATCACTGATTGCTGAAAGGAATTGACGTGTAATCTTGGAGATAGGTATTTCGAAAATATCGATGTCTTGCTGTCTGATAAGATGGAGTAACAATTCCAAAGGACCTCGAAATCTTTCAATGTCGACAACCAGGAAGATTTCTTCTCCGCTATCCAGAGGAGTCGTCATCAGGTCCACCACGCTATAAATGAATCTGCCAATTCTCTAAGAAACAGTGCGGGCTTCAATATGAATCTGAATACTTCTGGGTATAGCATAGAACAAGCCATCAAGATTAGCAGCCCATATTGTCCCAGGCGATCATAACTGAAACGCCAACCTTCTGGAATTAGGTGATAAAGCACATGAGATCCATCTAGAGGTGGGATCGGCATGAGATTAAAAACAGCAAGGAGTAGATTTATGGACACCCCTATCTGAGCCAATCTCACTACCAGATCAATATGATTCCCAAACTCGAGGAAATCTTGAGCATTTAAAAGTGCCACTACCATCAGGGTGAAACCAGCAGCTAAAAGAAGATTTGCCACAATCCCAGCAAGCGAAACTTTTATATCAGCAGATCTGAAACTATGGAATTTACTGGGATCAATAGGCACAGGTTTTGCCCATCCGAAAATCAACCCATCGGTGACATTGTACAAAATCAGTGGAACAAGGAAAGACCCTACCAGATCCAGGTGGGCAAAAGGGTTTAAAGTAATACGACCTAATTGATAGGCAGTATCGTCACCTTCCCGCAAAGCGACCCAAGCATGTGCGACCTCATGAACGACTATCGAAAAGATGAGGACGGCCAGAATGGATAATAATTCCATGGCTGAGAAGGTACTTCAGGAAGACGTTAGAAGCCAGCCCCGAAGTCAGGTGGAAAATCCCTTCGGAACACTAGATATTGATCCATTTCTAGGTTTCCAATATAATTCCGGTATAATTATTTCTGTTATGCCTAGAACTAGAGAAAAAAGTAATGCCCAACATAAAAAGTGCAAAAAAACGTATGCAGACGAGTCGCAACGCAAACGAACGTAACAGAACAGTGCGCTCCAGATTGCGAAACGCCATCAAACGTGTACGAATTGCAGAGGATACCGCATCGGCAGAGTTAGAATACAAGAAAGCTCAAGTTCTACTGGATCGTGCTGCTACAGATAGAATACTTCATCCAAACGCATCAGCCAGAATAAAGAGTAGGTTGTCAAAGTCAATCGCCAGTCAACCGAGCTAAAAACCCTAACAAATTCTATTTGTACCAGAGTCAAATCTTTAGGGGCCTAGAAACCGTCCCAAACAATTTCCCCACCCACTATTGTCTTACTAGCTCTGCCCTCCAATTCTAGACCTTCAAATGGGGTATTCCGGCTCTTGGACATGAACTCGCTGGAGTCAACAACCCAAGTCATGCCTGGGTCTATGATCGTCACATC
>DUCW01000052.1:17469-23290 GCA_012959595.1 Gemmatimonadota bacterium | reverse complement strand
TTGGGGCATCCGCAAAGCCTGTTCTTTTTCGTCGTAGTGATGGGGTGCGTGATCAGTAGCATAGACACACAGGGTGCCATCAGAAAATCCTTCGACCACTGCAGCACAATCTTCGAGGGTCCTGAGGGGAGGGTTCATCTTGGCATTCGTATTATAACCATCCACCTCATTTTCAGTAAGAATTAGGTGGTGTGGGGTGGCTTCAGCAGTTACCTGAACACCCCGATTTTTTGCCTGACGGATCATTTCCACCCCAAACGCTGTCGACACGTGTTGGAGGTGTACCCTGCTATGTGTGAGCTCAGCGAGAAGGAGGTCTCGTATTATATGTATATCCTCCGAAATATTGGGTTTGCCAAGCAAACCCAACCTGGTAGAGATTAAACCCTCATTCATGGTACCTGCTCTAGATAGATCCAGATCTTCAGGGTGATCCGCCACGGGAATGTTGAATGATTTAGCGTATTCCATCGCCATCCTCATCAATCCTCCATCCATCACTGGATTTCCATCATCAGTAATACCCACTGCACCAGCTTCTACCATTTCTCCTATAGCTGCCAAACTTTTACCTTCCTGCCGTTTAGATATAGCACCTAAGGGGTGCACCCTTGCTCTGGCCGCCTTTTCTGCCTGTGCCAGTACAAGTCGGATTCCAGCAGGGCCATCAATCACAGGATCAGTATTTGGCATGGCACACACTGCCGTGAAACCTCCAGAGACAGCTGCCTTCACTCCTGTTTCGATAGTTTCTTTATGTTCACCTCCAGGCTCACGGAGATGTACGTGAACATCAATCAATCCTGGAGTCACCAATTGTCCCTTGGCGTCTATCTCAATGATCCCTTCCATCCCTCCGATCTTATCACTGATCGTTTCTATCTTCCCGTCAATGATTAGTAAGTCTGCCGTTTTGTCCATAGATTGACTCGGATCAACTATGCGACCTCCACGAATCAGAAGTGGCCTCACAGTCATCCAATCACTCCCTTGGCCGACTCAGCTGCCTCAGGAGCACCTCCAGAAAGCAAGTACAGAACAGCCATTCTTATAGCCACTCCGTTGGTAACCTGTTCTAGAATCACTGAATTAGGACCATCTGCTACATCACTGTCTATTTCAACACCCCGATTCATTGGACCAGGATGCAGTATAAGTACTTCTTCTGAACATCTTTTTAGTCTTTCCTTAGAAACTCCCCACTTCTGATTGTATTCCCTCAAACTGGGAATATATCCACTGTGCATTCTTTCCAACTGAAGCCTTAAAATGTTCAAAACATTTGACCATTCTATGGCCTCTTCAATCGTATGGAAAACTTTAACTCCCATCTTCTCAATATCAGCTGGCAACAGAGTATAGGGTCCACAAACTCCGACGCTGGCCCCTAGTTTGAGCAGGCCATGTATATTGGATCGTGCGACTCTCGAATGCAGAACGTCTCCTACGATACAAACATTAAGCCCGTCAAAACCACCTAAGTGATCTCTTATAGTCACGGCATCCAAAAGCCCTTGAGTTGGGTGTTCATGACTTCCATCCCCCGCATTGATAACACTCGAAGGTATTCTTTCTCCGAGGAATTTTGCTGCTCCTGAAGATCCATGCCTTATTACCACCATATTGATCTTCATCGCCTCAAGGTTGCGGGCTGTGTCTACTAGAGTTTCTCCTTTTGTTACCGAGGAACCGGCTGAAGAAATGCTTACAGTATCCGCACTCAGCCTTTTTTCAGCGAATTCAAACGATATCTTGGTTCGAGTAGAAGGCTCAAAGAATAGATTCACAATGGTCTTCCCTCTCAAAACAGGGACCTTCTTGATCCGGCGTTCCGAAATTTCCTTGAATGCTTCGGCGGTATCAAGAATGCAGACAATTTGATCCGCAGACAAATCTTCCAACCCTACCAAATCTTTCCCCAAGCTAAATGTCCTGTCGCTCAAAGAGTCCCCTCCGTCAAAGAAGTCAGCTCAACAGCCCACCTCCCGTCCAAATCGGGCACCATGACATCAACTGTGTAGCCTTCAGTGACCTCTACTTGCCTACCTACAAAATCTGCTTGAATCGGGATTTCTCTTCCTCCGCGATCAATCAGCACACATAGGAAAACCTTGGAGGGCCTTCCCCAGTCCATCAGTTCATTCAAACCAGCTCTTGCCGTTCTTCCGGTAAAAAGAACATCATCTACGATAACTAATCTTTTCCCTTCTATTCCACATTCTGGCAACCTGGTTTCTCCCACTACCGGTTTTGGTCCAATAGTGAGCAGGTCATCTCTGTAGAATGTGATATCTAAGGTGCCGAATGGAAGTTGAATACCTTGGGTTAGTGCTATTTCTTGCCTAAGAAGATGTGCAATCTGAACTCCCCTACGATGGACACCCATAAGAATAAGATCGTCCATTGGATTCAATCAAGGTGCATGCCACATCGGCTATGGCCTGCCTTATATCTTCTTCCGTCATTATTGCAGTGTGCAGACTAAGCTCCTAGTTCTACAAATGAATCTACACCTAATGAAACTAGACAAGACATCCTTCCTTTACAAGAGAAGCGGCTTTAAGCATCATCAACTTAACCAACAACCCATCCTGAGCCTGTAAATTGAGGATTGCACATGATTCCTAGACTGAAACCAGCCGTTCTACTCCCATGCTTCGGCTTAATTTTTCTGGGACCAGTCGGTGTCTCTTCTCAGGATGTCAATACCGATAATAAGATAATCCTAAGCTCAGTTCCCTTCTCAGTCGATCTTAAAGGGAAACAGGACGATCATGTTTTGTACGTGATCAAAGATGCTTTGAACCAAACTCTGTCCTCTGGCACTATTGATCCTAGCCAAAATCAAACGGTGGAATTAACAATATCTAAACAAGATCAACTTCCACTGACCATCCAGATGAATGAAAATAGCATTTTGTTCCAAAACCCTTTTGTCCCCGGATGGGCTTCATTAGCCCCCCCACTGATAGCAATATCTCTAGCCTTACTATTCCATGAAGTAATTACTGCACTACTAGCAGGCGTTTGGCTAGGAGCATTCATGATGGCTGGCTATAACCCTTTCTCGGCATTGGGAAGATCAATAGATTCGTACGTAGTCCCAGCCCTCGGTGACACAAACGGCCATGCTCAGATTGTCGTATTTTCTCTCATGCTGGGCGGCCTAGTAGGAATAGTCTCCGAGAATGGGGGCACCCAAGGCATTGTCAATAAACTCAGACCTTTTGCAAAAAATCGACGCCGTGGTAGCCTCGCTACTTGGTTCGCGGGTCTCTGCATATTCTTTGACGATTACGCCAACACTCTAATCGTCGGTACTACAATGCGTCCGATTACAGACAACCTAAAAATTTCAAGAGAAAAGCTGGCTTACATTGTTGATTCCACTGCAGCACCTGTGGCAGCTCTTGTCCCTATATCTACCTGGGTGGGTTACGAAATATCCTTAATTGCAGATGGAATGCGTGTCGCTTCGGATATTCCAGAACAAGGCTCCCAATTAGCTCTGACTCTATCCACCATCAGTCCCTTCTCTGTCTTCGTGAGTACGATTCCTTACATGTTCTATCCCATTCTTACTCTGGCAATGGTCTTTCTCGTTTCCTTTATGGATCGTGATTTTGGACCAATGGCCCAAGCTGAAAAAGAATCGGCCGGCAAGAACATAAGGCTCCAGGAATCCCATCCTCCAATCTCAGCAGGATCGACATCGGAACCTGAATGGTATAATGCTTTTGTACCCATCGGAACAGTCATATTAGTCGTGCTCTTAGGCCTTTACACCTCCGGCCGTTCCCAAGCAGAAACGGGAGCGTCACTGATAGACATTTTTGGTGCAGCAGATCCCTACGACAGCCTATTGTGGGGATCAACCGCTGGGTGTTTAGTCGCTGTGCTAATCACGATCTCACAAAACCTTCTCACACTAAAAGAAACTATGGAAGCCTGGGTAGATGGTTTAAAAACTATGATGACTGCCATGGTCATACTGATTCTTGCTTGGTCCTTAGGCCAAGTGACTAATGATCTCGGAACAGCAAACTACCTGTCCCAAATACTCACAGATGCTCTCCCGCTTCAAATCCTGCCAGCTTTAGTCTTTTGCACCGCAGCTGCAATGGCATTCGCAACAGGAACCTCTTGGGCCACTATGGCCATCTTGATCCCACTAGTAATACCGCTCACCGTCAGCCTCGGAGGAGGCATAGGCTTTGGTACGGGTGAATATTCAGTGCTAACTAGTGCGATTAGCTCAGTCCTAGCTGGAGCAATATTCGGGGACCACTGTTCACCTATCTCAGATACTACGGTCCTTAGCTCAACAGCCTCACGATGTGATCACGTCGACCATGTCAGGACCCAATTGCCTTATGCCTTGGCCGTGGGAACCATATCGATCGTGGTAGGAAACTTAGGTACAGCCTACGGGCTACCCGTCTGGGCAGCACTAACGATTGGCATTGCCGTCCTTATCGTAATTTTGAAATTATTCGGGGAACCTGGCCCATCCCAGCTTTCTGGCTGAATTTGGAGACTATCGAGTGGCTTCTATCTTTACGTGATGTCAGTCTATAGCATTTTAGGACCGACGATTCTTAAAGTAACTCCTTAAAAGGTCGGCGGACTCATCTTGTAAAATTCCACTAGTCACTTCAAGTCGGTGGTTGAGTCGATCATCACAGACTAGATTTCCCAAGCTGCCGACCATACCAGATTTTGGATCTGCTGCACCGAACACTAACCTTTCAATACGTGAAAGCACTAAAGCTCCAGCACACATGGCACACGGTTCCAAAGTTGTATAGAGAGTGCACCCTACAAGTCTCCAATCCCTTAGTCTTTCTGATGCCTTACGAATAGCTAAAACTTCGGCGTGTGCAGTAGGATCATTCATCGATCCTGTTAGATTGTGGGCTTCGGAAAGCACCTCGCCTTTTCTAGTAATCAGAGCCCCTACAGGCACCTCGCCCAAGTCATAAGCTCTTTGGGCTTGTGAAATTGCCTTTTCCATAAAATTAGTGTCGGATTCGTAGTCGACCAAAATTTTCTCTTTCAACTTTTACAACTTATCATCGGTCAACATTTCTTGGAGATGGTTCAGGGCATTATCTAATCGATCCAGGACACAAACTTTACCCAAGAACCTGAGGACTTCAAAAATACCAGGGCTCGTTTCACGGCCTGTCACAGCTACTCTCAGAGGATGGATCACTTCTCCCAACTTCAATTTTTTTACAGTAGCATAAGATCGAATACTTGACTCTAGTTTTTCAGCATTCCAATCGGATTTAGCCAAATCGGATCTCAAATCTTTTAGAATAGCAAAAGACCTATCCAAGTCCTTTAACCAATGCTTACGGACTGCAGATTCATCAAACTCTAGTTGCTCTTTGAAAAATGGTTCTGACAAATCAACAAGATCTACGATCTTACGTGCTCGTGTTTTTAAGAGGTCTATTAATTCCAAATACCAATTGTTCCTGGAATTCAGATCATCTTGAGTAGTCAATCCGGCAGCTTCTAATCTCGGGCTCAATAGCACGGCCAGCTCTTCCGCTGGAACAGTATTGAAGTGTTGACCAGAAAGCCATTCTAATTTTTTTAAATCAAAAATCGAACTCTTCTTTAGAACTCTATCTATCGAAAAACGCTCTACCAATACATCTATATCCATAAACTCCATGTCATCCCCAGGATTCCATCCTAGCAGGGCCAAGAAGTTCATCATCGCACCTTTTAGGATGCCATCCTCCCTATAAGCCTGTATAGAGGCGGCACCGTGACGTTTCGACAAACGTTTTCCGTCCGAGCCTAAAAT
>DUCW01000052.1:14531-17459 GCA_012959595.1 Gemmatimonadota bacterium | reverse complement strand
ATCCCCCAATATCTATACGAGGATGGGTTCACCCAGAAGATCAACGAAGCTGGCGAAAAGGTCACGGTCAAAATTGGCTGCACCCAGCCCATTGCATTGTATATAAGAATCTGCTTAGCAGTGTTCGACAAATGGTCGTCTCCCCGAATCACATGTGTAATCTTCTGGCTGGCGTCGTCGGAGGCTACAGCAAAATTATATGTGGGGCTTCCATCACTTCTTAGGATGACTAGGTCTTCAATATCAGAATTCTCAAATTTCATTTCTCCGTGAACCATATCCTTCCAGATAGTTTGACCTTCTGGGACCCTAAAACGTATAGCGTGAGGTTGGCCATCAAGTGCTTTTTCTGTGCTTTCTTCGATGGAGGTCAATTCCGCACGCCGTCGAACGGCACGCCTGTCAGAGCCATCTCTCTTAGATTGTGCTCTCTCCGAAGCCAGCTCTTCCGCACTACTGAAATCCCTGTAGGCCAGCCCTTGTTCAAGCAGTCTCTTGACCTCTTTCCTATGCCTATCTACTCCCTCACTTTGAAAATAAGGACCTTCATCCCAATCCAGTCCGAGCCATTCCAGAGATTCCAGTATCGCCGCAACATGCTCAGGATTCGACCTATCCCTATCAGTGTCCTCGATCCTCAGAACAAAGACACCTCCATGTTTGCGAACAAACAACCAATTGAACAATGCCGTCCTAGCACCACCCACATGTAAGTGCCCGGTAGGAGACGGTGGGAAACGAACTCTAATGGTCATGTTGTACCTGTTTGGGGTATGCACGGTTCCAATCTAATAAGTCATTGGTCCGCTCAATTGATTCAAGCAATTTAGGCAGCCTCATCTGAATTTTTCCTATATGTTTTCATTACGTAGGTTTCGAGAATCCTTTTGAAATCCTCTACGAGTCTATCTCCCGAAAGAGTACAATGATGCTTTCCATCTACATACACCGGTGCCTTGGGGTCTTCTGCATTCCCAGGCAATGAAATGCCGAGATTTGCTTGCTTAGATTCCCCCGGGCCATTAACTACACATCCCATCACCGCTACTGTCATTTCTTCAGCTCCAGGATATTGCAGACCCCAAACAGGCATACTTTCCCGAATATGGTCTTGGATCTCAAGAGCCATTTCCTGAAAAAGAGTACTGCTAGTACGGCCACAACCCGGACAGGAAGTCACTTGTGGTTCAAAATTTCTTATCTGCAGTGACTGAAGCACCTGCCGTGCTACCAATACTTCTTCCGCCCTGCTCCCATTGGGCAATGGTGTCAAAGAAACCCGAAGAGTATCGCCTATCCCTTCAATCAGCAGAGGTGAAACAGCTGCGGCTGTCGCGACAACACCTTTAAGCCCCAAGCCGGCTTCAGTTAGGCCTAAGTGGAGCGGATAGTGACATCTCAGAGCTAATTTTTGATAGACTTTCAACAGTTCTGGAACGGCTGACACCTTAGTGCTAAGAATAATCATGTCCTCGGCTAAGCCCATCTGTTCAGCCAATTCTGCAGAACGCAAAGCACTTTCAATCATTGTGTCTATTATAATTTCTTCGGAATTCTTAGGTTCAGCTCTGCTGGCATTAATATCCATAGCTTCAGAAAGCAATCGCTGATCAAGAGAGCCCCAATTCACTCCAATCCTCACTGGAGTATCGTTAGATACTGCGACTTCAATGATTTTCTGAAAATTTGCGTCTCGATGTTTGGAGCCTACGTTGCCAGGATTGATCCTGTACTTTGCTAAAGCAGCCGCACATTCTGGATGTTGAGTCAGTAAAAGATGTCCGTTATAGTGGAAATCTCCGACAAGAGGTACTGATATCCCTGCTTCAACCAATCTTGCTTTGATGGTTGCGACACCCTCGGCAGCTTCCACATTGTTAACTGTAATTCTAACAATTTCACTTCCCGCAATAACGAGTTCCTTAATTTGCTCAACGGTAGCATCTGTGTCGGCAGTGTCAGTATTAGTCATACTTTGAATGACCAACGGGTTCTCACTCCCGATCATTACCCCGCCAACATTAACTTGGAATGTTTGTCTTCGTGTCCAATAGCTCACGCTTGATGCCAACCTTACAAGAGGATACAGTTTTTTAATCTACCGACACAATCATCTGCTACCAAGATCACGAAAAAGTTATTCAAATAGAGTCTTATACATCGATCCTTCAGTGATTTAGTATATTAGGGCCCGTTCGACATTTACCAATTTAGATAGCTCAACAGGTTCGCGAATAAGCATAAATTGGTAAGAACCATCACCGATATGAGAGAGTATCGACATTCGCTCCGACAATCCATATCATTGATCTCGATAAACTGATAGATCATTCTGTGCGGAGGTAATTTTGATAGACTCAAGAATCACTATTTTGAAGAATGGACCATTGAAGGTAGAAGGTGGAATACAGCTAGAAGACCACGAAGGTACTAGTATTGATATACCCACCGGCAAAGCATATCATCTCTGCCGATGTGGAGAGTCCGGGAAAAAACCGTTTTGCGATGGACGTCACAACGTCTGTGACTTTGACGGAAACCTGGCCTAAACTATTTCTAACTGAAGCGTCGAATCCAACGGAGATCCCGGTTATGTACAAAGTTGCCAACTTCAAATTGCATTTAAGGAACACTCTCTTATATGCATGCATTCTTTCGGGTTCACTTTTTTTGAACTTCACTTTCGTAGAAACGCAAACTATCAATACTATCCCAGAAGCATTCTTTGCAAATCAGAAATTTCGGCATGTCGGTCCAGTCGGAAACAGAGTGAGTGCAGTGACTGGAGAGGAAGGTAATCAAAATATTTTTTACATCGGAGCCGCCTCGGGAGGAGTATTCAAATCGATGGACGGAGGCCACTCCTGGATACCTATCTTCGATGGCCAATCCGCTCAGTCAGTGGGATCTATAGCAGTTTCTCGATCT
>DUCW01000052.1:13434-14521 GCA_012959595.1 Gemmatimonadota bacterium | reverse complement strand
AATTTGGTCTGGGTCGGAACGGGAGAATCCTTTATCCGCTCCAATGTCTCTATCGGTAATGGTATCTACCTTTCTACTGACGCTGGGAAAAATTGGCAACAGATGGGACTCGAAAAAACTGGAAGGATAGGAAGGATAGTCATACATCCAGACAATCCTAAAATTGTTTTTGCAGCGGCGGCTGGACATTTGTACGGACCCCAGGAGGAGAGGGGTATTTTTCGAACGACTGATGGCGGTGTCACCTGGGAACGAGTACTTTTTTCAGGACCAAATTCTGGTGGTATCGATATCGTCATGCATCCATCAAATTCGAGGATTCTTTTTGCGGCAACATGGCAAATGCAAATATGGCCTTGGGGTAGAGAAAGTGGAGGTCCAGAAAGCGGCCTGTGGACCAGCCGTGATGGAGGAGACACATGGCAGAGAATGGAGGGGGACGGTTTACCTAAAGGGACGTTGGGTAGAATCGGACTCGGCATGTCATCTAATGATCCAGACAAAATTTATGCACTCATTGAGACAAACTCCAACAGAGACTACGAGCCATTAGCGGATCATGAAGGAACACTCTGGCGTTCTGACGACGGAGGAGACTCATGGTCAATGATTAATGGAGACCACGCACTAGCACAACGCCCTCTGTATTACAGTAGGCTCGCGGTAGCCCCTGACAATGCAAACGAAGTGCATTTCATGTCCACTCGATATACAAAATCTCTGGATGGGGGAATCTCTTACACTGACATTGCTGGAGGGGATAATCACGACATGTGGATTGACCCGGCCATGCCTGATCGAATGATTATAGGAAACGATCAAGGTGTCATGATTTCTACAAATCGAGGAGATAGCTGGTACCGACCCCTGTTACCCATTGCACAAATGTACCACGTTGCCACCGACACAAAAGTACCCTACAACCTCTATGGTAATCGCCAAGATGGCCCCTCTACCAGTGGTCCGTCAAATACCCTAAGAGGTGGAAAAATTCCTGTCGGATCATGGAGGTCAGTGGGTGGGTGTGAATCTGGGTTTGCCGTACCTGATACTGTTACTAACTCGACAGTCTGGTCTGGCTGTTACG
>DUCW01000052.1:6671-13408 GCA_012959595.1 Gemmatimonadota bacterium | reverse complement strand
ACTTACTGGGATCAGCCGAACTGTGAGTGTCTGGCCAGACAATCCCGAAGGATGGGCAGCAGGAGAAATTCCTTACCGTTTCCAATGGACTTTTCCAATCCACATTTCTCCGCACAACAATCAAAAAGTATATGTAGGAAGCCAATTCGTTCATCAAACAACCAATGGTGGGCAAACCTGGAAAATCATTAGTCCTGACCTAACAACCAATGACACAAACAAACAAGTTGCAACTGGCGGATTGACCACAGAGGATGCAAGTCCGACTTATAATTCTGTCCTTTTCGCCATTGCAGAATCACCAATTTCTCAAGGAACTATATGGACTGGATCACACGATGGTTTGGTTCATGTCAGCACAGACGGAGGACTAACTTGGGCTAATGTCACCCAAAACATTCCATCTCTTCCTCCCTTTGGTACCATCAGCAATATAGAACCTTCTCGCTTCCAACCTGGATCGGCATACATCACTGTAGATTTCCATCAACTCGGAATCTCTGAACCCCATGTTTACAAAACCGATGACTTTGGAGCATCATGGGGATCGACAGTTGGAGACTTACCTAGGAGTGTCTTCAGCTACGTTCATGTGATCAGAGAGGATCCCACTAGAGCCGGTCTTCTTTATCTCGGCACAGAAAATTCCCTGTTCGTATCATTCAACGACGGAGTTAATTGGCATCAACTCCAGGGGAACCTGCCGCATGCACCAGTACACTGGCTGACAGTACAGCCACACTTCAATGATCTGGTAATCGGTACCTACGGAAGAGGTTTCTGGATTTTGGATGATGTAACTCATTTACAACAACTCACTGAAGAAGTACTAGACAATTCAGTCCATCTTTTCACTCCACGGTCCGCCTATCGATACACACCTAGGGAAAATTACAATAGCCAACCTGATGATCCAGCTGCTGGTGATAATCCGGAACCAGGAGCATCAATCAATTTTTATCTTAAAAATTCATTCAACGGAAATGCCTCTGTGGTCATCGAAAACCTCAATGGTGAACACGTTAGGACAATAAAAATCAACTCTCCCATAAAGGGTTTGAACAGAATTTACTGGGACCTACGCTATGAACCTTCGGAAGCACCGAGAATCAGGACATCTGTGCTCGAACATAGTCACATCCAAGTGGGTGATAACGGGTATAGATCTCCACCAGATGGAGGACTAGTGAGGCCACTAGCCGTACCTGGGCAGTACACAGTGCGACTGGAAACTGGAGACCAGATCCAGGAAACACAACTCGAAATCCTGCAAGACCCGGAGTCTGAAGCCACTTCAGCTGAGATGGAAGCCCAATTAAATTTCCAACTTCAGCTTCGAGATATGAGCAATTCTGTGTCCACTCTTATTAATAGGATTGAATGGGTCCGGAAAGATCTGGAAGATCTACGAGAACGCTTTGGTAGCAACGATCGTTATTCAACCCCCCTAGATCTCGGGAAAGAATTGGAACAAACCTTGATAAATCAAGAAATGACATTGTTTGATCTGCGTCTTACTGGAGGGTCTTCCCGACAGGACACCATAAGATGGCCTAGGCAACTTTGGGCCAAGATATCTAGCTTAGTTCAATACTCATCAGGGTCTGACCACAAACCGACTGATCAAAGCTTGGAAGTATTGAAGCTTTATAGAAACAATATCCAAGAAGTCATAGCCAATTGGAACGATTTTGAAAATGATGAACTAGGCACTTTCAATCAAATGTTGACAGAATCTGGCCTGCCACCAATAGGGCAATAACCTAATCCCTTCCCACCTACTATAACTCCTATACACAGCAATCCAAGATAATGGAGGCGGCGGGAGTCGAACCCGCGTCCGCAAATAATTCCTATGGTACCTCTACGTGCGTAGCACCACTCTTAATTTCATCTGGACAGGTGAGCGGGCAACCAATTCCCAGACTAACTATCTGACAATCTCACCTTCGGCCAGGATAGTGCTAACCGAAAACCAGCTCGATTTATCGACGCCTCAGAGACTTCCTTCGAGCTAGGAAATCAAGAAACGAGCACGTAACCTAAGTTACGCAGCCATCGCCATTTCATTGTTGGCAATTACAATTTTCCCAGAGGATTATCGAGGACCCGGGGACCTCGGCACGCAGTTCCATATTCACTAATCACGTCGAAACCGTGACGCCCCCCCAATTCACAATCTTATTTCTTTGAGGATCCTAAAATAACACTTTGACCAAAAATGTCATCCAGAGAAAACTTCCGAAACAGTATCTGACCCTCTGGCTTCCTCAAGGTACTGATCGAGCAGGTCTTCGACCGCCTCAAAAGATAAAGCCTCAAAAAGATGTGTCCTTAAATTACGCCCACCTGGAATACCTTTTGTATACCAACCCAAATGTTTCCTGAAATCTCTCAATGCTTTCTTAGGATTGTTCTCAAAAAGAGACCCGTTACGGGCATGTTCTAAACAGATCTCAAACCTTTGAGTTACGCTAGGATCATCGGGTATAGGTTCGCCATTAAGTGCCGCACGAGCCTGACTAAAAATCCAAGGGCTTCCATGCGATCCTCTGGCGATCATTATCCCCGCACATCCTGTAGTTTCTTTCATTATCCGTGCTTTTGCACCTGAATGGACGTCCCCATTGCCAACAACAGGGACATCCAACGCATCTACTAGGCCAGCTATTTCATCCCATCTCGCCTGCCCCGAATACATATCAGTTCTAGTACGGGCATGAAGAGTGACCATTTGTGAGCCAGCGTCTTGACAACACAGTCCAATAGTCACTGGATCACGGGATGGTTCATCGAAGCCACTGCGGATCTTAGTACTCACGGGAAGATGTGTATTTCTTACTACCGATCTTATAATTTTTTCCACCAGGTCCAAGTCCCTCAGGCAACCAGAACCACCGTTCCTTTTCACAATTTTCTTTACGGGGCAACCGAAATTGATGTCTATGAAATCTGGCCGAAACAAATCAGTCACTAGTGCTGAAGCTTCCCCCATTCTCTGAGGGTTAGATCCAAAAATCTGAATACTGATTGGACGTTCATCCTCATGAAAGATTAGATGATTTCTAGTCTGGGGATTTCCTTGCATGATTCCATCTGCACTTACAAATTCGGTCGAGACAACGTCCGCACCGAATTTGCGACACAACCTTCGAAATGAAGGTTCGCTAACCCCAGCCTGAGGTGCGAGGAATAAAGGTGTGTAACCTGTGGGGAACAATCCAGTCAATGCGCCTGTCAAGTTAGGCTCCCTTTTGTCCAACAGTTAATCCAGAACACTTTACCTTCACGAACGTGCACATTCCCAGTAAGCAATCAACTAATTACAATGCGCATAACCGTGTTGTAAGTATCCATCGGCAGGGCGTCAGGGACAGTTTCCTTAAATGGATCTCCTGGAGAAATCTTATTGAAAAAACCTCTTATCCCATTCCTTCTGGGTATTACAATGCCAGTCTCTTCTGACAAATCATCAGATATCACTTCTGACTGTATAGTCAGTTGTACGAAATAGACACCTGGGACCACTTTTTTGCCTGAACTGTCCGATTTGTCCCAGGCCGCATAGTGCATTCCCGGTTCATCGAAACTAAGATTAACGACTGAGCTCCCCGGCGGATCGCTTCCATTTGAATAACCAGAAATCTTTGGTACAGCTACAAAGTGTTGCAAGATATTAAATACCCTTAGGGATACCATCACTTTGTTTCCATTTTCAAACAATTGTTCTTCGAGTCTAAAAGGAATGACTTCCTCGTCTGCCTGTCCAGATGCAGATTTCTCCAAAAACGGCACTCCCTCCCTTCGACTCAAGTTTGAGTTCAAAGAGTTGCTAGTTTGAGCTGACATTTCGACTGTTAAACAAATCAATCCGACAGTCAATAGAGTCGGTAAATTATATTTAACGCTTATCATCATTAGAATTTACACTGCACCATTTATATTCAAAATCTTAAATCCTCTTACCCGACAAGTTGAGCTAGTTTCCCTCAATGTCTCTCAGAAACGCTTCGGTAGCAACTATTAGAACTCCATATTCCCAATTTAGTTCCCTGAGCACACCAGCCGAGTGCCATCTTTACGGACAGTCACACCCATCCTGTCCATATAACTCAAAATCGGAATCAGGTGTTTCCTGCTGACTGGTATGACTTCCTTAAATTGAGAAGGGCTTAATTGATCCTGTCCTCCAAATTTTGCGATTACCTTCGCAACAACATTATCAAGAATGTCTGATCTAATAAGTAACTCCTGATCCAAAGTAATCAGATCTCCTCTGATTTCGAGGTATTTCAGTATAGGCCACAAATCGCTTCTCTCACTAAGACTATCGGGTAGGGCAGACACTTCTGGTACCTCCAACTTTGCACTTCCATAAATTGACAGTAACTCGCTAACTATGGCCTCTTGTTCTGGATTGAGTTCAGGGGCATGCCCTACTCGACATACTAGTCCGTCCTTTAAATTCACCAGATTAGTTTGAACCATTTCTTCTATCAACAAATCGACCAACTTGCCTCCGTCATCCACGGGCAGTGCCTTTCTTAGCGACTCTATGGACATACCACTACTGAGAGGAGTGTCTCTGTGGAAATCATCCACCGTCTTCTCTAGTCTTTCTTTCGCTTTCTCTATCACTTTGATCCCGAAAACATTGCTTGAAGTTTCTCTGACACCCAGCATAAAAGAGTTTTTAATGACCTCTCTACAATCACTCGGGGGGCAGCCCATACTTATCGGAAGTTGATCTTTTGGAACCCCCTGCCAAGAAGCTAGGTCAAGCACAGCCTTTAACACTTCTTCTATTTCTCCATTTGTGATGGAATCCAGCATAGATATTTCGGAAATATCCAGTTTCTTTCTTTTTCCTGCATATACTTCGCCTACGACAGCACCTCCAATCGTAGTAACTGGAGAATAAGACCGTATAACCAACCTGTCTCTTACGCGTGCCAGTAGAGGCTTTTCCAATCTAAGCTGTACCCAGGATTTCTCTCCATCCCTGATCGTCTCTTGATCTAGGAGTACGGTCCTTGCCATTACTTCATCTGTGCCCAAGTGGACTCGTAGCCGTTGACCAGGTTTTACTTTCCACGAACTACCTTCCAGTACTCCAAGTTCCGCGGTGAGGATAGAACTGGCTCTCCAATTCTGATCGTCCACAACGACCTGCCCTCTTTTCACGTGGTGAGTACTGATAGAAGTCCCAGTAATCGCCACTGCAGCTCTTTGTCCAGCAAGAACTTTTTCTACCCTTCTTCCGTGGACTTGTATGCCTCTAATCCTTCCAACAATCTCGGATGGTTGAAAAATAATTTTTGTACCTTCTTCCAACTTGCCACTCCACAGTGTTCCAGTAGCAACAGTTCCAGTTCCGTGAATACTAAACACTCTATCTACTGGCATTCTAGTTAGATCCGAACTAGGCCTTTCCCCTATATGTCCAGCCTGGATCACTAACTGATTCATAATTTCCTCTAGACCAATGCCCGTGGTCACAGAAGTAGGAATAATAGGAACTTCTAGAAAAGACCTTTTTTCTAAAACATGACGGATGTCTTCAGCCACCAATTCTATCCACTCCTTTTCTACTAAATCAGCTTTTGTCATTGCTACTATCACATCTTTTACCCCTAAAATCTGTAGAATGTCCAAGTGCTCATGTGTCTGAGGCATGACGCCTTCATCACAAGCAATTGCCAACATTACTAGATCCATCCCTGTTGCTCCTGCTACCATATTTCTAATGAATCCTTCATGACCAGGCACGTCCACAACACCAAAATGGAACCCCGGCCTTGGAGAGAACTCAGCAAAACCTAAATCTATGGTAATTCCTCTTTTTTGTTCCTCTTTTAGCCGATCAGTATTTATCCCTGTAAGAGCCTGTACCAAGCTTGTCTTGCCATGATCAATATGGCCGGCTGTCCCCAATATGAGCTTTTTCACGAACTCTCCGAACTCCCAACAACTCCTTTAAGTTCACTCTCAAGGAGAACGTTCAGAAAGTCAAATGAATTGAGTACACCTTTTTCTACCACATGGTAAGAGATAAAATCTCTTAGTAAGAGCAAGTGACCTTTATTCCCCATAATAGGTTCTTCGTCATTTTCAAGGTTGAAGAAGCCCATCAATTGAGCTCGGGCCAAGGGGCCCATCCGGGGGCCGTCATTATTTTTTCCACAAACAGAACACAAAATCCCACCTGCCTCTAAATCAAATCTTCCAATTCCGTCCTCTACCATATTCAGCCCGCACTTAATACATCTGCTGATCTCCGGACGATATCCTAAAGTTGACACAAGAGACCAAGCTTCTCGTAGTAAAACCGATATAATTAATCGGTCAGAGCTATCTTCTATTCTACCGAATCCGATTTCCAATCGACTGTATACATCTGGATTTCTCTCACTGGTGCCTTGAACTAACATAATTTCCCCCAGTACAGATGCTGCTGTAAATCGAAAGATACTCTTGCCTAATCCTCTGGCACTCTTCTTCAATGCGAATTCTTTTAGCAGATGTAGGTTTCCTTTTCTTTTTCGATAGAATGTCACCTCGCCTCTTGCAAATGACTCCAATCCTTCGGAGCCAGATGGCCTTTTTCGTCGAATGCCTTTGGCTATCAGGCTAACCAAGCCATGATCCAGAGTATAAAACCGAAAAATCTTACTTGTCTCTCTGTAATTCATCGATCGGAGAAGTATTCCGGAGGTGGTGACTATAGTCACGATCGA
>DUCW01000052.1:4907-6592 GCA_012959595.1 Gemmatimonadota bacterium | reverse complement strand
GGATTCTAGGAATTGATCCAATTGAGCTAGTTTCAGGAGTAAGGAACGCCTCTCTGTACCGGTCGCTACTTCTACAGACCTATAAGAATCCATGTAGCCCATTCCAGAAAGCAATACCACAGACCCTAGCAAAATAGCTATTCCAAGACTTATTCGACTTAACGGATAAGGTTTTCCTTCGGTCACCTCTCTTACCGAGATGTTCACATCGACGAGATTAGAACCAGAATATCTCCTATATGTGGACCCGGGTTCTAGTGAAACTACATCCAAAGGAGCGAGGTCGCTCACCTGAAGAGCAGGGCTTGGTTCCTTAACGAAAATCTCAAAGATTTCGGTAGGTCCTGGAGCTGGAAAATTTGCACTAAGGTCGGGCAATTGATACAAGATGACCAACATTCTTTCACCTGGAGGGATCGGTGCCCTTACCAAAATTTGTTCATCGGTGAACACTACATCTTCAGGCGGTAATTCTCCTCGCACCAGTTCCGCTTGTGTAAAACCACTTGGAAGAGGATAGCTCCACACTACGCCATCACCAGTTGGCACCAGAGTCTCTTCTCCTGGATTTTCTATCGCAATAACATCTCTTACTCGCCAGGTGTTTCCTTCCATTTCTAAGAGTACATTACGAACTTTCAACGGAAGAGACATGCCCTTTGAACTGACCGATTTTGATTCGAATACAGGTATGGAATAAAAATCTACCAGCTGTTCTTTTTCCGTAATGGCATTGCCGAAGTAAAGCACTCCTTGGTATGCAACTGAAGCAAAGTACACTTCATCCACCGTTTGCATACTATCAAAATCAGGAAGGATAAACTCGAAGAATCCATTCTTGTCTAGATAAACGGAGTCGATTTGACCTGCCTTCATAGAGCTAACGCTGTGAAGCACCACAAACTCATTTGTTACAGGAACATCACCTCTGACCACCCGCCCTTTGAGTAGTTCCTGACCTTCTATAAACCCAGCATCGCAGACAGCTAGATCACACAAAAACACAACTACATAAGGGCATATACGAGAAAAATTCAGTGGGAGCCCTCCTTGCACGCAGTCTTTTTCGCAAGATATACTTGCAATTTACATCTTCAAAGCTGTCTGTATATCCTGAACTTTCCCAGATCCTTCCCAGGGAAATAGATTCACCGATTCCCCTGTGTCAAGAATTTTTGTCACAGCTTCTCGACCAAAATGGCCATACTTTGAAGTAGGGAGAAAGATAGGTTTTCGGAGATTTAAATCACTGATAATCGACTCAGGCTTAAAGTCAAAGACTTCCTTGACGATTTTTTCTAATTCGTTGTTTGTGAATCTTCCCGTTCCGAAATTATTGACATGAACAGAAACAGGCTCTTTGACTCCAATCGCATAAGCCAGTTGTATCTCGCACCGTTTCGCTGCTCCAGCCTCAACTAGACTGCGTGCTGCCCAGCGTGCTGCATAGGCACCAGATCTGTCGACTTTTGTAGCGTCCTTACCACTGAAAGCACCCCCCCCATGCCTACCCATGCCACCATATGTGTCCACGATGATCTTCCTTCCGGTGAGCCCCGCATCTCCTTCTGGGCCGCCCGTGACAAATCTCTTGGTGGGGTTGACGTGGATCTGGCTGTCGTCTAAGCCATCCAACCATTCTGGAGGAATGACCTTCTCAATGACTTCAGGAATTATTCTATCCC
>DUCW01000052.1:0-4882 GCA_012959595.1 Gemmatimonadota bacterium | reverse complement strand
TGATCATCCGATGTTCTTTATTAATGCTATCCTCATCGTCTTTATCTATCAATTTCGCATGCTGAGCACTAACCACTACCGCATCTACTGAAGAAGGCACGCCATCCTTATAGCGAATACTGACTTGTGCCTTACCATCAGGTTTGAGCCAAGGCAGAATTCCAGCATGCCTGACCTCGGATAATCGTCGAACCAATTGATGTGCATAAAATATTGGAGCTGGCATGTATTGCTCTGTTTCATCTGTGGCGTAACCGAACATCATCCCTTGATCGCCAGCACCCTCCCTATCAACACCCATGGCGATATCTTGGGATTGTTTTCCGATCAGTGGTAGGACTGCACACTCGCCCCCATGCATTCCAGTATCTGACCGATCATATCCTATTCTCTTCAGTGTGCCCCGAACTAGGCCCTCAATGTCAATGAAGTCACAATTGGTGGTGATTTCGCCTGTAACTACGACTAATCCTGTAGTTACTAATGTCTCACAGGCCACCCTCGAGTAAGAATCTCCTTCCAAACATTTATCTAAAACGGCATCCGAAATCTGATCCGCAATTTTATCAGGATGGCCTTCTGTAACAGATTCTGAAGTAAAAACTTGGTTGTGCACTTGAGCCTCACTCCTCATTGAAAATATGAGTGTAAAGTTAGCTATTAACTTGTGAATGAACCACCCGTTGCCGTAGTAATTCTTCCACCGCCATTGCTGATTTATCCCAACTGAACTGTTTTGCAAAAGCACGTGATTTCAAGCCCATTTTGATCCTCAAATCGACATCATCAAACAGCTCGATCATCCTGTCTGCCAAGGCTTCATGGTTGCCGTGATCAACCAAGAAGCCAGTGCTTTCATGAAGAACCGAATCTCTCAGCCCTGGAGAGTCGCTTGCAATTGTAGGAGTTCCACAGGCTGCTGCTTCCAAGTTAGTGATACCCCATCCCTCCTTGGAAGAAGTCAACACATTAATCCAACTTTTTCTAAGCAACTCCAGTTTCTTAGACTCAGGCACAAAGCCTAGAAATTCAATATTAGACCCAATTCCCAAAGTTTTCGAAAGCTCATTGAGTCGGCCCTGATAATCTCCATCACCAGCTATCAGTAGTCGGCACGCAACTCCACTATCCTTCAGTCTTGCGATTGCTCGCAAAATTATATCCACTCTCTTATATGCTTTTAACCGACCCAAATACAACACAGTGGGTTCTGGAAACCGATCTGAGATCGGTACGGGAGTGAATTCTTCACAATCAATTCCATTTGGAATAACTGTTATTTGATCGCTACTCATACCTCTCCTTTTCAGATCTTCAGAGGTGCTTCTGGAAACTGTGATAGTCGGTATATGACGAAAGATCAAGGGAATCGGTATTTCCAATAAGCAAGACAGAGCTGCCACTGGGAAACTGGCTCCTCCAAAGGCGGAAAAACCAAACAAGTGGTGTACCAATAGGGTTACTGGCTCTCTAGCCCACAAAGGAGAAAAAAAGGGCACCTTATTCAGGTCTTCGACGACGAGGTCAAAACCTTGGTGGCTAAGTTTTTGTCTATAGTATACTGGGGTGAGCATGGACAATGTATGCCTCGTTCCCAGACGGTGGATTTCAATCCCATCTATACTGCCTCGGCTTTGACAACCTGGCCAACCTGAACTGACAAGAGTTACATGATGACCATTTTCGACAATCCGCCCAAAAACATTCTTCAAATGGATTTCTGCTCCACCAGCTTGGGGGTTTACGGGATCAATCCAATTGAGCAATAAAATTTTCATAAGCCCAATCTTGATCGAGTCACTTCACTCTAGGAATCAAGGCGTCCAAAACCCCATTCACGAATCCAGGAGAATCAATCCCTCCATAAAGCTCAGCGAGTCGAACCCCTTCGAAGATTGCCACCTTATAGGGGATATCGCTGAAATATAGAATTTCCAGCGCTGCTATCCTGAGTACTCCCCTGTCAATTACTGAAAGCCGATCCAATCGCCAGTTTTGCAGGACTGCCTTCAGCGATTCGTCTATTGATTCTCCATATGTGTCCAATCCCGAGACTATCCGCTTGATATACGGTATCCGAGCACTCGAAACCTTACGGGTCAATAGAACATTTTCAAACATATCTGATAAATTGTCACCCTTGTTCACTACATCCCATTGATAATGGACCTGAAGTGCCCATGCCCTCGCTCTGGTGCGATTTATTTGGGATGCCTTCATCGGTGGTTTGAATTCGACCCTCTTCATTATTGAATTCTTCGAAACAACTTAATCATATGGAGAGCGGCTTTTGCTAGTTCTTCACCCTTGTTCCCTCCTGATTCGGAAGCTCTCTCCCAAGCTTGCTCCCAAGTATCTGTTGCTAAAACTCCAAAAATTACAGGAAACCCTACTGATCTAGCCACTTCACCCAGGCCACTGTTCGCTTCTCCTGCAACATAATCAAAATGGGCAGTTTCACCTCTTATGATGCATCCGATGGCGATTACCGCATCATTCTTATTTTTTTCTCTTGCGACTATTCTTACAGTCTGTGGTAGTTCCCAAGCTCCTGGAACCCAGTAAACATCTACCTGGTTTTTTTGATAGCCAAACTGCTTTAAGGTATTTAGGCAACAACGGACCAATTCCCGAGTAACATCACCATTGAACATTGACGCGACCACTGCGATTTTACCTTGATTTTCGATAACAAGATCTTCTGGATTCAAATCGTAGCAGGATTTCATGCTAAAGAAGATGGCCCATTTTAGAGCGTTTAGTGGCCAGATATTCTTGGTTATGTTCTCCAGCTAGGACTTCCAATGGTTCTCTGCCAGTGATCGTCAAGTTATAACCTTCCAAACCAATAATTTTTCTTGGATTGTTGGTTAAGAGTCTAATTTTCCTGAGACCTAAATCCAATAGTATTTGTGCACCTATACCATAATCTCTAAGGTCAGGCTTGAAACCGAGTTCTTGATTAGCCTGCACAGTATCATGGCCTTTATCTTGGAGCTCGTAAGCTTTGATTTTATTGTGCAAACCAATGCCCCTTCCCTCCTGTTTCAGATATATCACAGCACCTGATCCTTCTTTGGATATTCTCTCTAGAGCAGCCACCAATTGCTGGCCACAGTCACAACGCAACGATCCAAAAACGTCACCTGTGAGACATTCCGAATGCATGCGCACCAAAGTGCCATCTTCCCCTTCAATGTCTCCTTTTATTAAAGCTAGGTGTTCCCTGTCATCCAAGGAGCTCCTATAACCTATAACTCGAAAATGTCCGAATCGAGTTGGCAACTGTGCGTCACCAATTCTAGTAACCAGGCGCTCTTTTGATAGGCGGTACTTTACCAGCTGTGCGACTGTGATAAAACGGAGTTCATGTTGCTTGGCATATTCCTCTAGTTCCGGACGGCGAGCCATCGTTCCATCTGGATTTAGAATCTCACAAATGACCCCTACAGCAGGAAGTCCTGCCAATCTAGCTATGTCCACTGCGGCTTCTGTCTGCCCGACTCTCCTTAGTACACCTCCAGGTCTGGCCCTCAGGGGAAAGATGTGGCCCGGTCTCCTTAAATCTTGAGGTTCGCTTTCTTCGTCAACCAATACCCTAATAGTTTCGGATCGATCGTGTGCACTAATACCTGTGGTCACACCAAAACGCTCATGTGCATCAACTGAAACAGTAAACGCAGTGCCTTGAGGATCCGAGTTTCGGTCAGTCATAAGCGACAAACCCAATGTTTCCGCACGTTCGGGAGTCAAAGCAACGCATATCAATCCTCTGCCAAATTGCGTCATGAAATTAACGCTCTCTGGAGAGACCAGCGAAGCCGCACAGACAAGATCGCCCTCATTCTCTCTGTCCTCATCATCGGCGATGATAACGATCTTACCTCTCCTGATATCCTCTATAGCTGATTCTACAGAATCGAATGGCATCTTTCGTCACTCCTTCACACATAACAGGGCCTAATGGCTGCTTCAACTTGAATGAGCTTTACGTACTAATTTGATGGATCTTGCTCAACTAAACCAGTCTTTGGGTAAGTGAAGAGCTCATATTTGCCGATGGGGGTAAAATTTAGCTTTGGGTACTCCCCTGATTACCTGATTTTGTTTGGAACTTCTGTAGGTATTTTCCTATCAGATCACCCTCTACATTCACGTCCGAACCAACAGCTAATGTCTGCATATTGGTATTGTCCCAAGTAAATGGAATAATAGCCACTTGGCAAATGTCCACAGCAGGAAGAGCATTTATAGTCAGACTCACGCCATTTATTGTAACCGATCCTGCGACCAAAGTTGCCGACGTTACTTCCTCTGGTATCCTGATGTCCACCAAGTGATACATGCCCAAATTTTTTATAGAAGTGACTTTTCCAGTGCCATCAATATGTCCCTGTACGAAGTGTCCGTCTAATCGGGAGCCCACTACGACAGCCCTCTCCAGGTTGATTTGACTTCCCAGGTCATAGTCGGAAGCAATTGTCTTAGCCAACGTTGTATCTATACTATTCACCACAAAACCGTGATCGGAAACTTCTACTACGGTATGGCAGGCTCCATCCAGGGAAACAGAAGACCCTATTTCTAGGCCCTCATAGATGCAGTATGCAATCATGCTTAGAGCACGGAACCCATCACACTGTTTGATTTTTTCCAAAGTTCCGATTTCTTCCACTATCCCTGTAAACATTAGAGCTCTCTGTCATAAATTGTTAGATGATCCTCACCAAAACACCGCTGATTCCCTCTTTTTTGCCAGCTGCTAGAAGACCAAGGACTAGTGCTATTTGGGAACACAGGGACACCTCCAGCACCCAGTTCCTTTGGACTGCGAAATAAATAAATCCTCTGAGCAAGACCATTCTTGTAAAAAGCTTCTGAA
>DUCW01000051.1:1841-5195 GCA_012959595.1 Gemmatimonadota bacterium | reverse complement strand
GCCGCTATTGTCGACGGTAAGAAAGTCAATAAGGATGTCAAAGCTATGGTTGTTCCTGGATCTACATCCGTCAAAAAAGAAGCAGAAGAATTAGGGCTAGATAAAATCTTTCTTGATGCTGGTTTTGAATGGCGAGAATCCGGATGTTCAATGTGCCTCGGAATGAATCCGGATACCTTGAAGCCAGGAGAACGCTGTGCCTCAACTTCCAACAGAAACTTCGAGGGCAGACAGGGAAGAGGGGGGCGCACCCATTTGGTAAGTCCTGCTACAGCAGCTGGTGCGGCTATAGCAGGACACTTTGTAGACATTCGAGAATGGCTCGATTGATGAAGCCATTCACTTCACATACAGGCCAAGTAGTACCGCTAAATCGAACAGATGTGGACACGGATCAAATCATCCCTAAGCAATTCCTAAAACGCATCGAACGTACTGGATATGGACAATTTCTATTTTACGATTGGCGAAGGCTACCAGACGGCTCTTCTGACCCTAAATTTTGTCTGAACCGTGAGAAATTCAAAGGGGGAAGCATACTTGTGACGGGGAAAAATTTTGGATGTGGTTCTTCCAGGGAACACGCACCCTGGGCTCTAATGGACTATGGATTTCACGTAGTCATCTCATCGAGCTTCGCCGATATCTTCAAGAGTAATTGTTACGAAAACGGGCTATTGCCCATAGAGCTCTCCGAAAAAGCGACAGTTAGGCTGCTCACGGTGGCGGAAGAGAAAAGCTACACAGTTACAGTGGACCTGATGGCACAACAGGTCATGGACGGACAAGGATGGAAAGAAGAGTTCCGAGTAGATCCATCTGTTCGAGACTCGCTAATCAAAGGCTTAGACAGAATTTCCCATACACTGAGCTTCGAAGAACACATCGAAAAATACGAAAACGGAAGGGATACCTGATTTCAACAACTAAGACGTAGACACCTTAGAGCCCCATTTTCCATTGGGTCAGTCCGCTTCAGCTAGTTGTAGCTCCTTTAGCAGCGGAAGAAACCAGTGCAGCATACTTAGTCATCACCCCTGAATCGATTTCCTTACTAGGGATACTCCATTCTTCTGCTCTTCTTTTTAACTCATCTTCGCACAAATCCACCGAAAGAGTCCTGGCCTGAATATCAAAGACGATCTGATCACCGTTTCTAATCCCAGCGATGGGGCCACCCTTAACAGCTTCAGGTGCTACGTGACCTGCCATCAATCCGTGAGTAGCCCCAGAAAAACGACCATCGGTCAGAAGCCCCACAGATTCGCCTAACCCGGCCCCAGCAATAGCAGCAGTCACTCCAAGCATCTCACGCATTCCTGGTCCTCCACAGGGGCCTTCCCCTCTAATGACCAAGACGTCACCCTCTCTTATTGATCCACTTTGAACTGCTTCAAAAGCCTCTTCTTCTCCTTCGAACACTCGTGCAGGACCTTTATGAAACATCCTCTCGTGTCCAGCTATTTTCAGCACACAACCATCCGGAGCCAAATTGCCCTTTAGTATCACCAACCCACCCTGGTCTTTGATTGGCTCAGATAAGGCCCTTACTACCCTCTGCCCTTGGGCCTCCTCCGCATTTTCCACTTCCTCTCTCAGAGTTCTCCCAGTGACTGTAATTACATCTCCATGTAGGAGACCTCCCTCCAAGAGTTCTTTCAAAACAAGAGCAACTCCGCCCGCTTTATGTAAATCCGTGGCGACGAATCGACCGCCGGGCTTGAGATCTGCTATTAATGGCGTACGCTTGCTGATCACATCAAAATCTTCTATAGACAAATCGACTTTACTTTCATGAGCCAAGGCTAGAAGATGTAAAACCGAATTAGTTGACCCCCCGGTAGCCACGGCAGCAGCAATACCGTTCTCAAAGCTCTGTCGAGTCATCACATCTCTTATCTTTAGTCCTCTTTCAACCAAATCGACAACTAGCCTACCACTTTCACGGGCCACTCTCTCTTTATCCAAATCTACTGCGGGTACCGATCCGCTTCCCATGGCCGAAACGCCCATGGCTTCGAAAACTGTAGCCATAGTATTAGCTGTGAATTGACCCCCACATGACCCTGGCCCCGGACAGGCTACACGTTCGAGTTCATCGAGTTCATCCTGTGTGATACGTCCAGCAGCACATGCTCCTATCCCCTCAAAAACGTCTTGGATAGTGACGTCCTTGCCTTTGTACTTACCCGGTTGAATTGACCCTCCATAGAGCATCAATGAAGGACGATTAAGCCGAGCCATACCCATGACAGTGCCTGGAATTGTTTTATCACAACCCGAAAGCGTCACTAAACCATCAAAAAAATATCCCCTGCCCACTAACTCGATCGAATCTGCGACGACTTCTCTGCTGACCAAAGAAGTTGTCATTCCTGAGGTTCCCATTGTAATCCCGTCGGAAACCGCAATGGTATTGAATTCAAGAGGTACTCCTCCGGCCTCTCTAACACCCTCTTTAACCCATTGCCCCAGTTCCCTAAGGTGACTGTTACAGGGTGTAGTATCTGTCCACGTATTCGCTACACCAATGAGAGGTTTTCCGAAATCTCCATCTTCCATCCCTACGGCTCGCAACATGGAGCGTGCCGCGGCTCGGTCTCTACCTAAAACTAATTGATGGCTAATGAGAGGAAGTTTCTGGGGGAGTCCAGTCATTGTGGCAATCTCCAATTCAAAAGATTATTGACGATTATCAAATCTGATGCACCTGGAGTCACACCCAAGACATCCTTGAACGTAGCTCAGCACCTACGGATTCTATCCCATGAAGTTTTTCTTCTTCTCTCTTCCTTTCAAAGTTCTTCCCACCTGTTTTTGCTTCTTCGATCCATTGACGAGCGAACGCCCCGGATTGCACGTCAGCTAGAATTTTTTGCATCTCCTCCCTGACAGCATCTCCAATCACTCTGCTGCCACTGACATAATCGCCATATTCGGCCGTATCACTTACTTCGGCTCTCATGCCTGACAGTCCACGAGCATAAGCTAAATCGACTATTAGTTTCATTTCGTGAAGACATTCGAAGTATGCAAGTTCAGGGTCATACCCAGCGTCAACCAAAGTTTCGAAACCAGCCTTAACCAATTCGCTAAGCCCACCACACAACACTGCTTGCTCTCCAAAAAGATCGGTCTCCGTCTCGTCTGCAAATGTTGTTTGGAGAACTCCTGCCCTGGTACATCCAAGGGCATTCGCATAAGCCAAAGTTAATGCCAAAGCATGTCCGCTTGCATCATTGTGGACACCTATTAATGCCGGAACACCTCTCCCATCCTGATATTGTTCTCTCAACTTATTACCTGGAGATTTAGGCGCTACAAGAATGGGATTAGACAAATCAAACAGTGTTG
>DUCW01000051.1:0-1831 GCA_012959595.1 Gemmatimonadota bacterium | reverse complement strand
CCTGCAGGGGGGTTGATTTCATCATAGTGGACATTGAAACCGTGCGCGAAAAGGAGAGCGTCCCCTGCCTTGAGATATGGCTCTATCTCAGCGTCATAAACTTCTGTTTGACGTGTGTCAGGAATAAGAATCGCAACGATGTCACCCCATTCACTAGCCTCCGCAACCGACCTAACTTCGAGTCCCTCGCGAAGGGCATGTTCAGCGGATTTGCTACCCTCATATAGCCCCACCATAACGGATACTCCGCTATCCCTGAGGTTCAGGGCGTGAGCGTGTCCCTGACTTCCAAATCCAATGATGGCAACCCGACGTCCTTTCAGAAGCTCGGGGTTTGCGTCGTGTTCTTCAAAAAACGTTGCTTTCAGACCTTCGTTACTCATAATCTCTCTTCCTTTTTTTCTGACTCTACTGCAAATTATTATAATCCGAAAAATTATCGATCAAGAATCTTCTATCTGTATAGCAGATACCACCACAAACAGGCTTGAAAGTTCTTTGATTACTCGATCTGGACCAGCCCGGACGACTTCGTCGGTCACACTCATAACAACATGGTAAACCTCTCTTGTTTTCTTAGAGAGGTTCAACTTATCAACATTTATAGCTCTTCTTCTTAAGACACCCAGAACGCGCTCTAGAGCTCCAGCTTCATTCTTAAGTTCTACTGACAAAGTATACTTGCTCAACATCATGCTTCGGTCGGTAAACTAGGGCCCTTAACAAGCTCATGAAGAGCAGTTCCCGAAGGCACTATAGGATAAACGTTTTCCTCTTCTGAAACCCTCAGATCTAACAACACTGGTCCCTCCTCTGTAGACACAAAGTCTAGGACTTCCTCTAGATTTTCAGCCCTATCCACTACATGACCAGTAATACCGTAAGCTCTTGCTATTGTATCCAGGTTCGGTCCAGACAATGCCACTGCGGAGTATCTACGGTCATAGAACGATTCCTGCCACTGCCTTACCATCCCTAGACACTGATTGTTAATCACTGCTATCCGTAAACCAAGGTTCTCCTGAACGACCGTAGCAAGCTCTTGGATGTTCATCTGGAATCCTCCGTCACCAGCAATGACCCAAACGGTCCGCTCCGGGCAACCCACAGCCGCACCGATCGCGGCCGGGAGTGAATAACCCATAGTACCCAAACCTCCAGAAGTCAGATGCGATCTTGGCGTTACATTCGGAAGTTCTTGGGCAACCCACATCTGGTGTTGGCCAACGTCCGTACACACAATTCCGTCGGAATCGCTTACTCTCCGAGTCAAATAGCGTACAGCTTGTCTTCCGCCAAGGGCTCCCGGTTTTAGAGAGCAGTCTACATTGGGTTCAGCCTCTCGACTCCATTCTTTCAACTCATCCCACCATCTAGCATGTGTTTTTCGGGAAACTCCTTCCGCAAATACAGGAAGTGTATCTTTCAGATCACCCAAAATAAAAATATCCGGCTCGATGGTCCGACCCGGCATACTTGGATTTATATCGAAAGCTACGACCTTCGCCTTAGGAGCAAATTCATCCACCTTACCGATGACCCTATCATCGAACCTGCAACCCAAGCCAATAAGCAAGTCTGCATTCTGTATTCCCATATTGGCCCTCTCTGTTCCGTGCATACCCGGAAGACCTAAAGAAAGCCTATGCTCCGCCTGAAACCCATCTAAACCAAGTAGTGTTGCAGTCACAGGAAGGCTCGCTCGCTCGGCAAGATCTCTTATTTGCTCTGTAACACCCGCTTCCACAGATCCTCTACCAATCATGAGCAACGGTCGCTCTGACTTATCAAGTAGTGCTATCACCTCTTGGAACACATCCGCGTCTATCTT
>DUCW01000050.1 GCA_012959595.1 Gemmatimonadota bacterium | reverse complement strand
TCGGTTTTAAAAAATTCAGTAAGTTTCTTCTTCAGGCTGAGCAGGATGGCATAATCAAACTAGAGGCTGCGGAAACTGGTGGTTATAAAGTGTTGACTGTCGAACAGTTAAATGATATTGGGAGTATGGACCTTCCCGCTGGGAAGTCTAATATTGTAAAATATTTAACAAGTTCCTATCAAGGGATAGGGAAAAAGACAGCAGAAGATGTAGTGAAAGCATTCGGAGATGAAATTTTTGAAACTTTTGAAACTTCTCCACACTTGGTGAAGGAGGTTTGTCCTAGACGTTTTGATAAATTGCTAGAGGGATGGAAAGCAGATGTGAAAAGAAGAAGGAAGACCGAGGGTTAATTAGCGGCTGACGAATAGACCTGAGTGTAATTTTTTCTAATAAATCTATTAAAGCAAATCATTTTAAACAGATTAATGAATTAAATAAGTTCTTATCTTTGGCATTTTGCTAAAATGATTGGAGTGTAAAGTTTTGGAAATTATTGTTTGCGTTAAGCGAGTGCCTGATACTGAAACTCGCATCAGAATTTTGGAAGATAGTTGTGAAATCAGTTCAGAAGGAGTTAAGTACATAACTAGCCCCTACGACGAGTTTGCTCTAGAGGCAGGTGTACGGATGAAAGAAGCTCACGAACCTGTGTGTTTGACAGTCCTTACTTTAGGGGATGAACGAGCACAGGAGAATTTACGGAATGCTTTAGCACTGGGTGCTGATCAAGCCAATCTTCTTCGTGGTTCCCTTACTATGGATGGTCTCGCGACAGCTAAGGTACTCGCGAAGGAAATAGATTCCACAAAGCCAGATTTGGTTTTGTTCGGTGTTAAAGCTGGGGATGATGATCAACAGCAAGTTGGTCCTATGGTAGCAACTTTACTTGGCTATAAATGTGCGACGAATGTTTCGAATTTTGAAATTCACGAATCCGTTGCCACTTGCCAACGCCAGATCGAAGGTGGGACCGAGGTCATTGAGTTACCTCTTCCAGCTGTCATTACAGTGACAAAGGGTGAATTCGATCCTCGTTATCCATCTCTAAAGGGCATCATGGCAGCAAAAAAGAAGCCGCTAGTTACGAAAGATGTGGAAGTACCAGAGAGTCGTCTCATCATGACTAGTTTAGAGTATCCACCTGAGCGAGATGGAATACATATGATCGAGGATGGAATGGACGGTATTGCAGAATTGGTTCAACTTCTGAGAGAAGAAGCAAAAGTTCTGTGACGTGAACTCGGTGTCTAACGTTAATTAGCAAATAATATAGGGGACTGGAATGTCTAATTTTCTGGTGTTTGTGGAACAACGAGGTGGTTGTATAAGTGCTGTGACTAGGGAGATCCTTTCTGTGGCATCCTGCTTGGCCAAAGAATTTGGGGTGGAAGTCCACGCTCTAGTTTTGGGAGATGATATGCTCGCAAGTTCGAGCGATGAACTCACCGATTATGGTGCTGATCGGATTTTCCTGGCCGAGCATTCTGATCTTGGTACATACTTGGGCGAAACGTTTAGTTCTGTGATAGTGTCAACTGTGAAACTTGGCGATTACCGAGCGGTGATGTTTCCAGCCACGGCCATGGGTAAGGATCTTGCTCCGCGTGTTACGGCAATGTTGGATACGGCCATGGCTACTGACGTCACACAACTAGAGGTGTCTGAAGGTGAGTTAGAGATAACTCGGCCAGTGTATGGGGGTAAGGTCTTTGCAAAGATGAGATTTACAGCTTTTCCAGCTGTAATTTCCCTGAGACCTAATGCCTTTTCTTCCAAAAAGAGCTCTGGGGCCGGGCACATCAAAAATATTGAGTTTTCTCTGCCTTCGACAGAGGGACACAGAGTGAAAGAGATCGAAACTTTAGGAAGGAAAAATCTAGATGTTTCGGAGGCTCATAGTGTGGTCTCTGGGGGTAGAGGAATGAAAGAACCAGGCAACTGGAAACTGCTAGAAGATTTAAGAGATGCTCTTGGTCCTGAATCAGCACTAGGAGCTTCAAGAGCAGTCGTTGATGCAGGGTGGAGGCCTCATGGTGAGCAGGTTGGTCAGACAGGAAAAACTGTAGCTCCAAAGCTCTACTTTGCAGTTGGGATTTCTGGTGCGGTACAGCACTTAGCCGGAATGCGCACGGCTCAAACTATCGTAGCGATCAACAAGGACGCCGACGCTCCCATATTCGGTGTGGCTGATTATGGAATCGTGGGTGATGCCATGGAAATACTGCCGATCCTTGCTGAAAAAGTGGATCAGTTAAACTCGGAAGAGTATTAATCTGATGTTATTGTTGATTAAGATAAGATGAAAACAGTTCTTCTTTCGGTTATAGTATTTACCATTCTGGCACAAACGCCTACAGCAGCTCTTTGTCAGGTTTTTCCTGTGGACTTACAGAGCCTAAGAAAGCAGGGGGACTCTTGGTTAGACCCTACATCTGGAGAAGGCTATACTGGGGCGATATACGCTACAGAAGAAGGTGAAATCGTTTTTAAGGGGCACCTGAGAAGAGGTCGGCTCCATGGGCGTTATGAAGATTATCGTTCTGAGTTTGGCAGCTTTGGTGCAAAACAATACGAAAGAGGGAGTTACGATGAAGGGCAGCGCGGAGGGAGCTTTGAAGTCTATCGTGCTAATGGGAAGCTTTCTGAAAAAGGAATATATTTAGACGGCGTCAGACATGGTCCCTATTTGGCCTACCATGACAATTTGAGGCTGTGGATAAGGACCGAGTATGTTTCAGGTAGTTGGGAGGGATTTTACGAATCCTTTGATAGAGATGGAGCTGTGGTTGCCAAGGGTTACTACAAAGGAGATTCACAGTGTGGAATTTGGATGCAAAATGGAAAAACGGTCAAACATCCTCCTTGTTAAAGAGGACAAGAATTAGCCAGATTCAGGCCTAAAGCTAGGATGAGGCGATTTTAATATCCACGCTCTGGGGCAGAAGCAAATGAATCCCAGTCATATGTGTGTTGAATACGACGACTGACCTCCTGAAGTACTATCGACCCTTGGTCAGCATTAGTCATGATAACAAGGCCGTAACCCTTCAGCTTGTGTGCGAGTAATAAGGCCCTGAATCCCCAATTGCTTCCACCATGACTGAAGTACCAGCCTTCTCCCTCCTTGCTTACAGAAAAACCGACTGCGTAGGGTCCCACGCCGACTGGATTTAACATCTCTTGAATCGTGGACTGAGAAAGTACACGATTCGATTTACCGACCGCAGACCGCTGTACCTCAATGATGAAACGGGCTAGATCAGTGGGAGTCGTCCAAAGGCCTGCCGCTGCGTGCTCAGGATATACATGCCATTTTGGACCGCGGGATTCACCGTTGTTGTCATGAGCTCTGGAGGCATTTTTATCGTGTTCCGAAGAGATTGGTTGGGCATAAGAGCTGCGTGTCATCCCAAGCGGGTCAAGAACTCCCTCCTGCATTAAATCCACAAATGGACGTTTGTAGACATCGGAAAGGGCGAGTTCCATGACCGTGACACCACCACCAGAGTATTCATAGGATGTCATGGGCTCACGTTCCATGAACACCGTACCGACGTTCGAAAGCTCGTGACCCTCCAATATTTGTACGATCGTTGGGATTGATTGCTCCGGATCATATCCTGGGAATCCAAAGCCGTCTCCAAGACCAGAGGTGTGACTGGCGAGTGAGCGTGGTGTTACAGGTCGGGATCGGGTGAATTCTTTGCCATCAAGGGTCCAGGATTGAAGGATATCGTTGATGTCATCGTCTAGACTAAAAAGGCCATCTTGGACTGCTTGGAGCACTCCCATCGCTGCAACTGGTTTACTGATAGAGGCTGCTTGGAACATTGTTTCGGTGTCGACGACTTTCCCTGTCTCGACATCAGCTACTCCGTAAGCTTTTGCCCAGTGGATCTGGAAATCGTGAATCACTGCCAGAGAGACACCCGGAACTCCAAACTCGTCCATGATTTCGGAAAGGGTCAAAGTGTCTAAACCAGCATTCTCAGGGCTGACGACTTCCCCTTGCTCAACTTGGCGTTGTGCATCGGAAATGGAGATCGTGCCATCACTTCCAAGTTCTGAAGTTCTTTTTTCAGGGGTACTGTTGGTGCAGTTAAGTAGCACTGCAAGAAAAATGAGAAATCTAAATTGTTTCATTGATGCACTCCTGGACCAATCCTAGAATTTAGAACAGGCCTGTCAGACAACCTAAGACCAATCATAAAAACCAGGAGAGTCGTGGAGGAGGATGAGACTTAAGGTAGCTCCTTTACTTACTTTATCTATTCCTTCGGGGATGATCGCAAGAGCGTTGGCAACACCGAGGCTTTCAACCAACCCAGAGCCTTGGGCCCCAGCAGGGACAAAGGTCAGATGTCCGTCATGCTTCTCAATCTTGACTCTGGGGAATTCAGTGAGATTTTTCGGCGAGCTAAGAGCAATCTCCGAATATGCGGTGATTATTGGCCGGTAGATCTGAGAAGAACCAGCTAATGCTAGGAGGAACGGTCTGACAAGTATTTCGAAAGTAACCATTGCAGATGAAGGGTTTCCTGGCAAACTAAAAACTATTTGGTCATTTCTGTTTTCTCTGGTGAGTTTACCAAAGGAAACGGGACTGCCCGGCCTCATTTTTGCTCTCCAGAAATCGAGGGTAAATCCTGCCTGTTCAAGGCAGTCTTTGAATAGATCTCCTTCACCCATCGAAGCTCCACCTATCGTGATAAGGATATCTGCTTCTCGGCCTTTTGCGATATGAGCTCCAATGTCATGTAGGTCATCTTTGGCTATACCAAGGTCGTCTGGGATTCCTCCCGCCGACTTGACGGAAGCACAGATTAGGTGACTGTTGGATTCTGGTATTTTTCTTGGATTTAAAGAAGGTGCTGATAGAGCTTCCAGTTCGTTCCCGCTCGATAAAACTGCCACCGTAGGTTTTTTGAAAACCGGTACAGAGCTTGCTCGAGCTGCTGCTAACACTGCTATCTGTCTTGGACTGATACTTTGTCCCATTTTCAAGACAACAGTTCCTTCTGTCCAGTCCTCTCCTGATGGGCGGACATTCCTACCTCGGTCTCTACTGGAAAATATAGCTATTTTCCCCGGTTCAGTCCGTTCCCTGTCAGTGTCTTCTACCCTAACTACAGTGTCAGTCCCCTCGGGGACTGCTCCTCCAGTCATTATTCTCACAGCTTCGTTTTTGCCGACAGTGGCTTCAAAGAAACTACCAGCGTGTACAAC
>DUCW01000049.1:3461-5297 GCA_012959595.1 Gemmatimonadota bacterium | reverse complement strand
TTAATTTCTTGGATCAACGTTTTGCGTCACTGTAAAAAGATGGTAGGGTTTTTGCTGACAAACGAAAACTTGTAGCATCACACTAATCTCCACTACTAGTAGTAGCAACAAACTAATGGCAAAACACTCCCAAAGACACACCCTGATATGTAACTTCACTCACTTAATGCCGGTACTTCCAAACCCGGATCGGCCACGACCAGTGCTTCCCAACTCTTGGCATTCTACTATATCAGGAACTGAAAAACGGTGGAACACTAATTGAGCGATCCTATCGCCACGACAAATCGAAACGGGTTCTAAGCCTTCATTCCTAATGAGCACCCGTACCTCTCCCCTATAGTCCGGATCAATGGTTCCAGGACTATTAGGAATAGTGATTCCATACTTCATAGCCAAGCCAGATCTAGGTCTAACTTGACATTCCATTCCCTCTGGAAGCTCAATATTCAAACCTGTAGAAACTAATTTTGCTGATTGTGGGGCGAGGCTAAAATCTTGATCGGAAGAACGTACATCGTAACCAGAAGCACTCGGTGTAGCACGGGTCGGAAGAGGGATGTCTTCGTTGCCGGGCAATCTTCTGAATCTCACGATATCTTCACTCATCTGGCAACCCAGTTCGATTTGTTAATCCTAACAGAGAGTTAGGATTAACAAATTCCATTCCGAAAGTATCCGCTACGGCTTGATAGGTTAAAACTCCATTAATATTATTAGTCTTTAATTTCCGGAGTGGTACATCAACGAAGAATCAGTTCTGCAAGCAACTTCCCAACCCTTACCCGCCACAGCCAGAATGTACGGTAGTGTCGAGTTGGTCAGAGCTGGAGTACTAGTTCTAGGAACTACCCCTGGAATATTAGTAACTCCATAGTGAATTATACCACCCATTAAATAGACCGGATCAGAATGAGTAGTCGGACGAATACTTTCAAAACAACCACCCTGATCAACAGACACGTCCACTAATACTGATCCTTTCCTCATTCTTTCTAGATCCCCTTCCAACAGCACGTGTGGTGCTTTTGAGCCGTGTAACAGAACCGCTCCGACAATTAAATCGGCATCACCAAGTTCTTGTCTGATAGCTTCCCTAGTTGAATATAAGTGCACCACATTATTGGGCATGATTCTGTCCAAATGGCGGAGGCGGGGAAGTGATGAATCCAAAATTACTACTTTTGCCCCTAAACCTGATGCGATAATTCCCGCGTTCATACCTACTACACCTCCACCTATAATCACCACCTTGCCGGGCTCTACCCCAGGAACTCCTCCAATTAGTATTCCGGAACCTCCTTTATCCGTCCCTAAATACTTAACTCCAGCCTGAACTGACATTCGACCTGCCACCTCACTCATTGGAATCAACAATGGGAGTTGACCATCTGACTTTTCTACAGTCTCATAAGCCAATGCTACTATCCCAGAATCAAGTATCGCTCTTGTCAGTTTCTGCGAAGCAGCCAAATGTAAATAAGTAAACAAGATCTGGCCTCTGCGCATCCTTGGCCATTCCGACTCAACTGGCTCCTTCACCTTCACGATCATCTCCGATTGCTCCCATACTAAATTCGTGCTCTTACAGATCTCCACTCCTAAAGCAGAGTACATACCGTCAGAAAAACCACTTGGCTCACCTGCCCCACTCTGCAAAAGCACTTGGTGACCTTCTACTACTAATGTTTCCGCCCCAGCCGGGGTCAATGCCACCCTGTTTTCTGCTTCCTTAATCTCTATGGGTATTCCAATTTTCATTTTTCTCTCTGCTGAAGATTCTTTTGCACCATCAGAAACTCCTCCTGTCCTGTCATGGTCCCAGTCTCACAATAT
>DUCW01000049.1:0-3379 GCA_012959595.1 Gemmatimonadota bacterium | reverse complement strand
GGTTTCATCTAGATTTTCATACTTCTCACCCTTGAGTGCGAAGCTTGCTAATCTCATTAATTTTTCGTCTGTTGATTGTAAGGAAAGCATTATCTTTCCTTTCACTTGATTCTTAGTCCTTTCAAACTCCCCTTTAGTCAAGCCCTTGCGAGATATACGATAATACTCTCCTAATATCGCCTCCAGGGTACTCTCAGCAGAACCAGGCGTAGTCGCCGCGTAAACCCCTAAGATCCCAGCTCTACTATAGAAGCTATTGAAAGAGAATACCGTATAAGCCAAACCCAAAGTTTCTCTAATGTTCTGGAACAAGCGAGAGCTCATACCACCTCCAAACAATTCGCAAGCAATGATCAGTGCGTTTCTATCGGGATCGGCCTGATCGGGAATACGATTCCCGAAGACAAAGTGAGTCTGTGAAATATCTCTCTCAACGTGCCTGTTGCCAGACTCCATTTCCGTTGGATAGCTAATCTGTAAGCTTGGCTTACTCTCGGGGTGGGTATCGAATAATTCCTTAATTCGACTAGTCAACAAATCTTGATCAAAGTTACCACTACAGGCCAATACCATCTCATTGACTCCATATCTATCCCGGTGAAAGGTTCGAACATTCTCCACACTCATCGAAGATATGGTTTCGGGTGTTCCCATTATTGGGAATCCATAGGAATGATCTCCCCAAAATCCTTTGGCATGCTGGTCAAAAATAAAGTCGTCTGGAGTGTCATTGACACCACTCATTTCTTCCAAAACAACCTTTCGTTCCAATTCGAAATCAGCTACACGTAATTGTGGGTATAATGCCAGATCAGCAAGCACATCAAGAGCTAATTCGACGTCATTCTGCAGGACATTTGCATAGTAACAGGTGTGCTCGCGGGTCGTGTAAGCATCTAGATTGCCCCCGAGAGACTCCAGGCATGACGCTATCTCTTTGGCATTCCTCTTTTCAGTCCCCTTAAAAACCAGATGTTCCAGTAAGTGACTGACACCATTCAAGCAAGGGTTTTCGTGAGCAGATCCTTGCTTGATCCAAATTCCGATTGAGACCGAGTGGCCCCCTGTAGCCTGTTCAGAGACTACCTTAAGTCCATTATCTAGTTTGAAGTCGACCATCTTGTATCTGGCTGGGTAAATTATTCTAGGAAACCCCGATATTTCGCTCGTAAGATTTCCTAAAAGCGATTTCTAATTGTCAGACTTATCGGAAGCACTCGTCTCTTCTAGGAGAGCAGCCTTTCGAGAAAGCCTAAGTCTCCCTTTCTCATCAATAGAAAGCAATTTGACACGAGTTATTTCTCCCCGCTTCAAAATATCTTCAGTCTTATCGACCCGACTCTCAGCCAACTCGGATATGTGACAAAGCCCCTCTACACCTGGGACTATTTCAATAAAAGCACCGAAGGTTGTTACATTCTTAACTGGACCCTCGTAGATCCTTCCAACTTCAGGCTCTTCCACTATCGCTTCTATCATTTCCTTAGCCCTTGCACCAGCTTCACCACCTACGGCAGAGATCTTCACCAACCCAGTATCGTCTATGTCAACCTGTGCTCCAGTGTCCTCCTGAATAGCACGAATAGTTTTCCCTTTTGGGCCGATTATCTCACCTATTTTGGAAGGGTTGATTTGGATGCTAATTATTCTCGGTGCATACGGAGACAACTCATCACGATGCTCGGAGAGGGTTTCATTCATACAACTCAGGATATGCAGTCGAGCCGTATGAGCTCGCTCAAGGGCTGTCTGCATTACCTCGTAAGTCAGTCCATCAACCTTTATATCCATTTGAATAGCAGTTACACCCTGGGTTGTTCCGGCCACCTTAAAGTCCATATCGCCCAAAGCATCCTCTAGTCCCAAGATATCCGTCAGTATAGCAACATCCTCTCCTTCCTTGATCAGACCCATTGCTACCCCAGCACAAGGAGCCTTGACAGGTACACCTGCATCCATCAGCGCCAAGGATGCACCACAAACTGAAGCCATAGAAGAAGATCCATTTGATTCAAGAATATCGGACACAACACGAATAGTATATGGAAATTCATCGTGTGGAGGTAATAGTGGCCGTATAGCTCTTTCTGCCAATGCTCCATGACCCTGTTCACGCCGAGAAGTACCTCTATAAGGTCTTGCTTCACCAACACAGAATGGTGGGAAATTATAGTGTAACATAAAAGATTTGAATATCTCGCCTGAACTTTCAATCGAATCGACACGCTGTTCATCTCTTGAAGTGCCAAAAGTCGCTGTTACTAAAGCTTGAGTTTGACCTCTAGTAAAAAGAGCAGAACCATGGGTGCGTGGAAGTAGACCAACTTCTGAACTGATTGGCCTCACCTCATCTACCGTCCTTCCATCCACACGCTTGCCTTCAGATAATATCTTATTTCTTATGAGGCGTTTCTCTACGGAGCGAACCACGTCCCCAACAGCTTTCTCATGCTCAGCGTATGCAGGGTCTTCTTCCACCAGGGCTTGAACAACGTTCTTAGTTAACTCGACCATTGCTACATTTCTTTCAGTTTTATCTGGTAGCCCCAATACTACATCCATTCTTCCTTCGAGCATGCCTTCCACTTTAGCTGCCAATTCTGATTCCGGTTTGACAGGAGTCCAATCCATGATTTCCGGATTTTTCTCTCCTGCAAAAAACTCCTTCTGGATATCTATCAGTTCCCTTATTCCTTCCTGAGCTTTTTTTAAGCCTTCGAGTATTTCCTCCTCAGGTACTTCAACAGCCCCACCTTCAACCATTAGAATTGCGTCTTCGGAACCGGCAACAACTAGATCAACGTCAGAATATTCCAACTGTTGAAAAGTCGGATTGATAATCCAATTTCCCTTTATTCTCCCCACCCTCACGGAAGCCACCATCGTGCTAAAAGGGATTTTTGAAGCATTCAGAGCTACAGAGGCACCGAGCATACCCAAAATATCTGCCGAATTTTCCTGGTCACTACTTAGAACGAAAATAGAAACTTGTGTCTCGTGTTTAAACCCTTCCGGAAACAGTGGCCTCAGTGGCCGGTCGGTCAGTCTACACGACAAAATAGCATTCTCACTAGGGCGACCTTCCCTCTTAAAAAATCCACCCGGAATCTTACCAGCAGAATAACTTCTCTCCTGAAATTCGATAGTCAAAGGGAAAAACGGTAAGTGGCTAGATTTATCCTGGACAGTGGCCGCTACAAGTACTACTGTATCACCAAATTGTACCAAACAAGATCCCTGAGCCAACTTAGCCATCCGGCCTGTTTCTATGCTTAACGTGCGCCCAGCAAATTGGCGTTCTACTCTCTTAATCATCTATGATTTTCTCTGCTTTTGACAGAAAGGACTACCCTCTCTATCCTATGAAATCCGTCGGGGC
>DUCW01000048.1 GCA_012959595.1 Gemmatimonadota bacterium | reverse complement strand
ATCACCGTCTTGGAGAACGAAACTCAAGATGAAATCATTGAAGAATACTACACAGAACTACGACAAATGGTCGTTAAATGGAGTGATTTTGCCAATTGGGCTCGATCCTCACTAGAATCCCCAGGAGATTTAGTGCCATTTTTCAATTCCACCGCCACTTGGTCCTCCTCAGGGACTCACCTGTCAGAAGTAAGAGGGTTCGGACCTGAAGGATCTAGTAGAATCGGCACCTCCTGTGCCGAAGCTTTCATCGAAGCATGGGATAGAGTAAACAACTAAGGAGAACCCCCCTTTTGCATTCCAAAAATAAGCTGATAGTTGCATGCATCGCAGTCTCTACACTGGTCGGATTCGAGTACTGGATTCAACAGGAAACAATCAAATGTCCGCCCAATATTCCCATAGTGATCACTGGAGACACCGAGGTTTTATGGGGCGATATGGGTGACCCATACTTCTCCGCTACGATCACCGCAACCAACGGAGAATGCTCTGTCGATGAGAGAGCTCTACCCGCTCTAGTAATGACTATCGACGTTACGGGATCAGGGTATTTACATGATCCTGTTCGCCTCCAAGCTATAGAGCGCTTAAGTTTTGATATAGTCATTAAGGCCCTAGATGAGGAAGGTACTACGTTAGCTGAACAACTTGTCACGAAAACCGTGTACGCTGAGGATGTTTCGACTGAGACCACCGACGTCGCTTGGTCACAAGATCTCAAAATCGAAGCAAGATACGCCCAAGTATTCGATCGCATCATCGTCAGTTGGGCTTTCTAGGATAAGATAGCCCTAACCTTTACAGTCTTATAACACAATCTAAGGATATGTCATGCACAACCTGAAAAATTATTCCTTTATTCTTTTACTTCTCTCGATTCTCTCTACGAATTCTGTTGAAGCCCAAGAGTCTTTTGACCCAATCGGAGAATATCAATTGACAACCTTTATCTCAGAATTAGGCATGAGCGTCTCCGCCAATCTTGAAATTGTCAGTGATGAAGATCAATACGCCGCACGTCTGAGAAGCGACCTTGATCCTGAAGGGTCTGTAACACGAGACGTGACAGTGGAAGGACGAGAGATAAGACTTGGAGTGGGTACGCCCGATGGAGACATCTCAATTGTCCTGGCTATAGCGAATGATGACTCCTTAGAGGGTAGCTGGAGTACTCTAGGAGCGGGAGGGAGTTTCACTGGTAGAAAGATCCGTTAAAAGATGAAGACCTTCAGGCAAAACTATTCCTTCGAGGTAGAACCAGAATCGTATATAGTTGAACTCCTAGATGTATGCTTTAATCGGGCACAGATTTTTTTCGATCTGGGACCTCGACTGGACTTGATTTTGCTCTGTAATAACGCTTTTTTTATTTCCATGGTTCCGTTGTACTTCGATTTTTGCACTGCAAAATCAAGGAGTGAGTGATCATGGCAGATAGAATGAAAGGAATCCTGGCCTACAGCACCATTGTCTTTATCTTTCTGTTAGTCTGGTACACCCTGGACATAAGCAACCTCATGGGTAATGGGCCAGATCTGATCGCCAGCCCAACCCTCAGTTTTGTAGCCATAGCTATGGTTACAGGATTCTTTTTCGATTTTCTCGTCGAATACACAGGCCTCACTGCGGTTAAAACGGCTATGACCATGGGAGCTGTCAGAATCCTCTTTTACGACATCTTCGGAATCATGAGCGGTAGCCAAGACATTACGGGTGCAGTCGTCGATATTCTTTTTACCCTCATCCTCTCTTACGTGGCAGGAAAGACCTACGAAAAAGTTACTGGACAAACCTCAGCTTCCACTTTTACAGCCTAAATCAAGGAGTAAGTGATCATGGGTAACATGAACCTGAAGCAAATCGGAGCCTACAGCGTGGCCTTATTTGCCGCCCTGTATGTTTACAACGTAACTCCAGGTGTAGCAAACATGCTGAGTGCTGGGCCTGATTTGATACCTGACGTGATGCTCAGCTTGATTGCACTAGCTGTAGTGGGAGGGTTCTTCTTTAACTGGCTAGTGGGATACACTGGTATGAGCGGGCTTCGCACTGCAATGACATTCCAATTTTCCCGCATCTTTTTTGTAAATATCGTTGGCCTTCTCAATGGTGGACAGAACCCCCCGAGCGTCCTTATCGACGTATCTTTTGGCCTCTTGGTAGCATATATACTAGGAACTGTATACGACAAATTTGCCGAATAATTTCTGACACGAGCAACAAGCTATAGAGAGAAAAACATATAATTCTCTGGCTGGTTTGCTGAAAATTGGTGTACTAGCATAATATGAAGAGTCACCCCCGATCAGTCTGGGGTGACTCTTTGTCTTATCGAATGGAGGTTTTTGTGATGAGTTTCAAAAAAACATTAGCTGTTATTGGCACTACTGGTTTAATCATACTGGCTGGGTGCCAGGCACCTAGTGATTCAGAAAGACCCATCACAAAGGGAGGGGACGGCAGAACAGGAGAATACGAAGCGGTAGCAAACTGGTGGAAACCAGCTCCTGATCATGAAGATCCATGGACTTGGGGACAAGTATCCGGGGTAGCCGTAGACACGCCTGATAGGATCATTGTTGGGATTTGGGGCGACCGGAATTCTGACGGTGAAGAGAGAGACGGAGGAACGAATTACCTGGTGGTTGTGGATGGAGACGGCAATATCACTGAGCGCTGGATGCAATGGGATTCGATTTTTAATAAACCTCACCAGATTTATATCAGTCCGTATGACCCCGAGCGCCATGTATGGGTTGTAGAGCGTGGCGGTGGAAGAGGTGTCAATATGCAAATCCTCAAATTCACTAACGATGGAAGTGAATTAGTGATGAGATTAGTGGACTACGACCATCCCACAACTAGAGCAGAAGCTCGAGCCAACCCCAATCCTGGACCTTACACGTATGGAGATCCCGCAGTCATGGCTTTCCTGCCAGATGGGAGCTTCTACGTCGGTGACGGTTATTGGAATTCACGAATTATAAAATACAATGCTGACGGCGAATATCAGATGGAATGGGGAGAGCTTGGAAATGGACCGGGACAGTTTGATTTGGTCCATGGGGTTGCAGTGGACCAAGATCGAAGGGTCTATGTCGGAGATCGGACAAACAACCGCATCCAGGTTTTCACTGAAGACGGAGAGTACATTGAAGAATGGCCGGATATTTCTGACCCCGTAGGCGTGTTCATTGACGAAAACGAATCGGTGTGGGTGATCTCAGCGAGCCTGAACCGATTACTCAAATACAGTAAAGAAGGGGAACTCCAGTACTACCTTGGGGCCTACGGTGGAACCAGGGGTGGTTTTGTAGGAGGGCTATCCCGTCCACATCAGATCGACGTAGATCAAGAGGGAAATCTCTATATCGCTAGCTGGGATGGTGGATGGATGGACAAATATGTCCCTAAAACTGACAGCGATCCAAGCAAGCTGATCGGACAACCACTAATTTTAGAGCCCTAGTATCCACTGTCAGGTATTTTCTGGGGAATATGGGAGGCATCTACGATCCATCCTTCCGACTCGATGACCTTTTGTGTCATCGAGCGAATCCAATTAGAGATTTGGGAATGTGGCAAAAGTCCCAGTCCCGGAGAATAATCAAGTCCACTCAAAACTTCAGCGTAAGGACCGAATCCAGAGAGACGCATTGGCAGAACTATAACTGATAATCCTCCCTTGGACTTCTCAGAGACATAACCTCGAATATTCCTCTCCGCTATCACACGATCTTCCTCCCAGTCCTCTCTGAGAGTAAGCACATGAACGTCTGCATAGTTGGCCATCTCCACCTTCTTAGCAACTTGGTTCATAGCATTCAATAGTTCATTGTTTTCGGCTTCATCACCCATACCATGAGCAATGATCAAAACTGCCTCATTCGTTGGTATAGAACTTAGTTGGGCAGCTCTTTCTGATATTATGATCGCCACTTCATCAGAATCGATTATTCCTTCAGCATGAGTCGCAATAACCTGATTATGGTCGAGCTGTTTTCTCATTTCTGGATCTTGTGCCATAGGGCCCATCATGATGAACATTTCTGGAGGTTCATCAGAAATGCCTAGGAAAAAATTGGTCTGATCCAGAAAAGAATCTCCTGAAAGGAACATCCTAACTACAGCTACATGGGTGACTCCCTGAGAATTGAGAGAGTTCAGCCCAGCCTGTAGAGAACGAGGATTGGCCATCCCATAGGCTACAGTTATAGGAACATCTTCAGAGATAGGATCGACAGCTTGAGCCACTGCTTGGTTCCACTCGTCCTCGCCACCATGAGCCATCACCAGGACACCCACTTTAGCATTCACAGTTTCTTTGGATGGCATCATCCCAACAGTTGACTTGATACCCATACAGGCTGACTGACTAGCTAAAAGCAACAATATCCCTATACGCATATACTATTAACTCTCGGTTTTTATTTGAGAACAATTCTCACTTGAAACAATAGTCTACCATAGATGAGAACGATTCTCAAGATATTATTCAGAATCCAAACTGAAACTCACTGCTTAGAAGATGCTACTTTTAAATTACCCCTCTACCTTATAGGTTACTTGAGAGTGGTTTTCATTCTCAAAAATAAAGACGTATCAAAATCACGCACGATTCTTAACTAAGAGGACTCATGGAAGCACTGGATCCAAAACGAGATTCATTTCAACAGGAAGCAACTGAGCTTAGACTTGGCGAAGTGCAAATCCGCCAAGAAGTGGAACTCGTCACCATAGACCTTCCAGAAGATCAAGCTGAACCATTTTTTGAACGTGGCTTCCTTCCAGGATGTCGTATCTGTCCTGTCCGCTCCTCTCCGACCGGGGATCCAATCGTTGAAGTGGATGGTTCGCTGATGGCCCTTAGACGTGAGACCGCCAACTGCCTGTGTGTCCGTATCCTTAGTGACCTGTAAATCCACTAAAACACTTCAACATCAAGTCTGGTGAATTGAATCCTTTGGACGAGACAGAGCACTCGGAAAGAATTTCCGGGAATACGGATGAAATCCCCTTAGTCGCTCTGGCGGGCCCTCCCAATTCAGGGAAAACCACTCTCTTCAACAGACTGACAGGACTGCGCCAAAAAGTGGCCAACTATCCTGGAGTGACTGTAGAGAAACACATCGGAGAAGTACGATCGGGTGGACAAGTCTTAGCTGATTTAGTTGACCTCCCTGGTATACATGGTTTTTCGGCTCGAACGCTAGACGAAAAAATCACTAAAGAGGTACTCGAAGGCCACGTAGAAGGCATGAAAAAACCAGATGCTGTCATACTGGTCACTGACTCAACCCGTTTAGAGAATCAGCTGATGTTAGTCGAGCAAGTCCTTGAGCTTAATTTACCTACGTTGCTGGTTTTGAACATGTCTGATGAACTTA
>DUCW01000047.1:3118-5397 GCA_012959595.1 Gemmatimonadota bacterium | reverse complement strand
GACTTTGAACTTCAAATGTTTGAAACGGAATTAGAGAATGTTGTAAAAAATTCTTTGGATGCCATGGCCGGCCGGGCTGGTGAAATAAGAGTTGATGTGATCAGGGATAGTTCCAAGTGGTTAAGAATTACTGTTCAGGATACTGGTCCAGGAGTGGATCCTCATGTCAAAGACAAAATTTTTGAAGCTGGTGTTAGTGGGAAAGAAGTTGGTTGGGGGGTGGGGCTGACTTTGGCTCGTAGGATTATTGTAGGATCTCATCACGGTCGAATTTACCTCGTGGAAGACCAAAGGGAAGGGGCGAGTTTTGACATCTGGCTACCTATTTCTACTGGTTGAGTCCAGATCATTCTTAAGTTTCTTTAATGGTGTCGAGGCAAAGGCGTCTTGTCGGTATGAAGCGTAGAAACATCAATTTAGATGAGTTGAATACGAGCCAACTCGAAGCTGTTAGCCACTTCGAAGGTCCGATATTGGTTCTTGCAGGAGCTGGGTCAGGTAAAACAAGAGTTCTCACAACACGTATAGCCCATCTTATAAGGGACAGGGGCATATCACCCCAGTCAATACTTGCAGTTACGTTTACCAATAAAGCTGCCAAAGAGATGCGAGATAGAGTTCACAGTTTGTTAGGAGGAGCTCCCGATGGCATGTGGATGGGAACATTCCACGGTTTAGGTGCCAGGTTTCTGAGGCAGCATGGTACAATGTTGGGTTGGGATGCTCGGTTTTCCATCTTTAATGCTGAAGACAGTACAAGAGTGGTAAAAACCGTTTCTAACTCTATAGGATTAGACACTGCTCGATGGAGTACTAAGGTTATTGCTCATAAGTTGAGCGATTTGAAGAGCAGACTTGTTAGTCCACAACAGTATTTGGAAGAAAATGGTGATAGCTTTGACATATTTGAGAAAAAAATAGGAGAAATTTTTCCAAAATATCAAGCTGCCTTGAAAGAACAGAACGCATTCGACTTTGACGACCTTCTTGTGAAACCAGTTGAAATTCTGGAATCCAACGAGAAATTGCTCCAGGTTTATCAAGATCGGTTTAAATTTTTACTGGTAGACGAGTTCCAGGATACCAATCACGCTCAGTTTCAATTTCTTAGACTACTAGCACAAGGCCATCGAAATCTCATGGTAGTAGGGGATGATGATCAGAGTATTTATGGATGGCGCGGAGCTGATGTCAGAAATATTCTGGAGTTCGAACAAACTCTGGGTGGGGCGAAGTTGGTGAGGTTGGAACAAAATTACAGGTCAAGTGGTGCGATTCTAGCTGCGGCTAATGCAGTAATCAAGGGAAATAGACAGCGCAAAGGCAAGACTCTTTACACCGACAAACCTCTAGGTGAATCAATCACTCTAGTTGCAACCGATGGGGAAAAGGAAGAGGCACGCTGGATTGCAGATCGTATAGAAAGTGCCTTGGTGGGTGAGCATTCAGTCACTGCTAGCGATATAGCGATTCTTTATCGGACAAATGCACAATCCAGGGTCTTTGAGCAAGTATTTGGAAGGAGAGGCTTGCCTTTTCAAATTATAAGTGGGATAAGATTTTATGAACGTCGCGAGATTCGGGATGTTCTGGCCTACCTGAGATTGATTTCCAACCCAATGGATGGAGTAGCCTTTGAACGGGTAGTTAACTATCCAAGAAGAGGTATTGGGAAAAAAACACTAGAAAATCTTCGAACCTGGTCTTTAGAAAACGGCACCAGTCTTTTAGAAAGTTCTGCTCAAGCAGAAGGAATTTCGGGTATTCGTGCTAGGGGAGCCGCTTCTTTGGCTGAGTTTGCCCGTTTTATACAGAAATATTCCAGCATAGCACACAGTACCCATGTCGGAGAACTTTTATCTCTTTTAGTGGAAGAGTTGAAAATTTTTAGAGATCTTGAACGTGAAGGAATTGAAGGAGAAGATCGTGCTAATAATGTCAGAGAATTGATTGCGGGGGCTCACGATTTCAGGGTAGAGCTGATTTCAGAGTTAGATGTGAACCTTGAGGACGGTTTCTCAGAGTTGGATCTATTTCTCCAGGAGGTGGCACTAATGACGGATTTGGACAAATACGATGCCAGCGTGGAAAGAATAACCTTAATGTCTTTGCACAGTGCAAAGGGCTTAGAATTCCCGTTCGTATTTATCTCAGGCCTGGAAGAAGGACTATTTCCTCTGTACAGGGCTCAAGAGTCAGAAGCTGAATCTGAGGAAGAAAGGCGTCTATTTTACGTAGGAATTACCAGAGCGCAAGCCAGACTGTTTCTTACGTATGCC
>DUCW01000047.1:2126-3090 GCA_012959595.1 Gemmatimonadota bacterium | reverse complement strand
GCAGGTGAAATGGTTTATGGGTCTCAGTCGAGCTTTTTAAGGGGAATTCCTGAATTTTTGCTCAAAAGAGAAGGGTATTCAGCAGTCACTTTTAATTCAGAATACAGGGTGAGATTGGATGATGGCAGCATTGAAGGAGTTAGGGAAAAATCGATCGATTTTTCCAGAAAGAATATCGCCAAATATGCCAAAAATACCGATCAGGACTACGATTTCTCAGAAGATCAGGAATTCAACCAAGACCTTCCTAGATTAGCTAAAGGTGAACGGGTGTTACACGATGAATTTGGTTCCGGTGTGATACATTCGGTCTCGGGTTTCGGAAGAGATCTTAAGGTTGAAGTCATTTTCGAAACTATAGGTGTGAAAAAGCTCTTGGTTCGGTATGCACGACTAAAGAAGGACTATTAGAATTAGTTGGATTTGGAAAAGGTTCTTAGTCAAAATTGTCGGAGATATCTCCCTAATTCTTAGCTGTATCAGAGGATGCACTCGAGTCTAAAGAGCGATCTTGTTTATCCCTTGATTTCCTGCCAAAAAATTTGAGAACTCCGGTAAGTCCGAGCAAAGCAGACTCTATTTCTCTATGTACTAAATCGACCAGAGAGGTAAACTCACCAATTCTTTTTTCGATCTGGAAAGATGCAGTTCTTAATCCGTCGAGCAGTCCACTGAAAGAGGCATGCACTTCTTCTACATCATCTCGAATTATTCCGGAAATGGATTCCAGATTGTCAGCTATCTTGAGCCCTTTTTGAATCAAAGGATCAACACTTTGTGAAAAAGTGTTGAGGGTTTTGGTTAAGTGGAGAATAAAAACTATTCCAGCAACTAAGAATGTGCTTGCGACTGTTGCAAGGAAGATTATCGACAGATTAACCACTAAGTCTATGTTAGGAATCTTTCCTCCAAGTTGGGTGGCTTGCAAAGCTGATCCTCTAAAATATAGTACATTATGAACAAT
>DUCW01000047.1:0-2016 GCA_012959595.1 Gemmatimonadota bacterium | reverse complement strand
AAGAATGCAAAAGGCTTGTTAAGATCAAGAGGTGAATCGTTTGGCGAGTTTTTTGGTAGAGGGAGCCCGAAGCCTGTCCGGTGCGATACGGCCAGCTGGGAATAAGAATGCGGCCTTGCCAGCGATTGCAGCTTCTCTACTCGGATCGGGCCCGACTACCCTTAAGAATATGCCTCGAATTCTTGATGTGAACACGATGTTGGAAATACTGGAATCCTTGGGTGCCGAAGTGACCTGGGAGGGTCAAAATGTTGTGTGTATAGATCCTCGATCTGTGAGATCTGGAACTGTCGATGAGTCTCAGGCACAAAGGATTCGAGCTTCATTACTCTTAGCCGGACCCTTATTAGCTCGCTTTGGCTATGTTCGACTACCCCCTCCTGGAGGAGATGTGATTGGCCGGCGAAGGATGGATACACATTTCCTTGCACTCGAGGCCTTAGGCGCTACAGTCAGTTTGAATTCCGGTTTTGAAATACAGTGCGACCGACTTCGCGGAGCGGATGTCTTCTTGGATGAACCGTCAGTTACAGCCACCGAGAATGCTATTATGGCGGCGGTATTAGCCGATGGAGAATCCTGGATTAGAAATGCGGCTTCCGAACCGCATGTGCAGGATTTGTGTCATCTATTGAAAGCTATGGGTGCAGAGATAGAAGGTGTTGGGACTAATCAACTTAGAATTTCAGGTGTAAAGAAACTAGACGGGGCTACTTTTACGATAGGATCAGACCATATTGAGGCTGGTTCCTTCATTGGACTAGCGGGAGTCACAGGGAGTGAAATACTGGTCAAGGATGTTCCTATAAAACATATGGAAAGTACATTTTTGGGTTTTAGGAGATTGGGCATTCATATTGAGATTGAGGGGTCTGACATTAGGGTGTTTGGGGAGTCGAAGAAAAACATTATGAATGACGCTTTTGGATCACTCCCCAAGATAGATGATGGTCCATGGCCAGCTTTTCCAGCCGACCTAACTTCTATTGCTCTGGTCACCGCTACTCAGTGTACAGGAACTGTTTTAGTGCACGAAAAAATGTTCGAATCAAGAATGTTTTTCACTGATAAATTGGTGGCAATGGGGGCTAATATCATCTTGTGTGACCCTCATCGTGCTGTTGTAGCAGGACCGTCAAAATTAAGGCCTGCTAACCTGGAAAGCCCGGACATCAGAGCTGGTATGGCTTTGCTTATAGCCGCACTTGGTGCCGACGGTGTAAGTCGTATTCAAAACATCGGTCAAATTGAAAGAGGATATGAGAGGATAGATGAGCGACTCAGAAACTTAGGGGCTAAAATAGATCGAATTGATTAGGACAGGTTAGTGTTTTTTCGAAAAACTTTCGGGATATATGTAGATGATTCAAGGCGGAAGACCTACCTGCGATCATGGACTCCAGTGCATGAGCTCCGTGTACTGTAAAAGGCTTGAAAATATTGGATTGTTTGGCTACTTTTAGCTTATAGATTAGATGGAAAAGTCGATAATTTTGTTAGTGGGGGAGTGGTTGACCCCCGCTTTTTTATTCTAGGAACATTGTTTTTTGGGAACTGGAGACGCTCTGTTTTTGGATAGAAAACTAGTAGAACTTGGCATTGAAGAAGGGCTTTTAGAGATCGGATTTGAGCCCGTGGTAATTGAATGGACGGGAAGTATGGAAATTGGCCCCTCAGATTCGAGCGTTACGATCGATGACTGTGCACGAGCTAGCCGTTATTTGGAGGATTGGTTAGAGGACAAGATGATGTTGCCGGAAACCTATGTTTTGGAAGTGTCGTCACCAGGAGTGGAGAGACCTCTTGTAAGACCCAAAGATTGGGAACGTTTTGTAGGTGAGTCGGTGATGGTACAAACTTACACACGGAATGTAGGAGAAAGGTCTCGATTTGAAGGCCAGTTGTTAGGGTTTATAAATGAATTAAAGGATTCACAGAGTGCACAGATACTTTTGAAGGATGGTACAGAGTTGAACGTACGACTCTGTGATGTCAAGAAGGCCACGTTATTGTACG
>DUCW01000046.1:4076-5400 GCA_012959595.1 Gemmatimonadota bacterium | reverse complement strand
GGAAGGTATAGTGGGGAAGAGTTAGATAGCAAAGACTTAAATGAAATGACTGTCAGAGCAGTGAAAGGATTAGCTGGTACTGGGTTAATCGGAGTCGCTCGTGATAACTTGGAACGGACTGGGACAGTTCCAGCCTTGGCTGCCGGATTCATCAAGATAGAATTGGACATCGAGACTGGAGCAATCAGAATATTGGATTACTTAGGGGTAGCTGACTGCGGTAGGGTTCTTCACCCTCAGGGTTTGGCAGCTCAGGTTAAAAGTGGTGCAGTAATGGGCTTCGGAATGGCCTGTACAGAACGTCATTTCTATGACAACCAGTGGGGCATTCCTGGTGGTGTAGGATTTTATCAAGCAAAACCCCCATCTTATTTGGACGTTCCTTCGGAATTAGGCTGGGATGCGGTCAATATTTCAGATCCGCAGAATCCGGTTGGTGCCAAAGGAATTGGGGAGCCTCTAATGGGGTGTGCTACGGCCGCACTTTTGTGTGCTATCTCTGATGCTTTGGGGGGGCATTATTTCAATAGGACTCCAGTGGTTTCTGATATGATTGTAAATGCAGCTTCTGGACAAGAACAATCGCATAGTCCACTGCAAGTCAATACTCAGTGAGGAAGCTGTCATGCTGAAAGATACTATTTCTGGATTTGAGCTTTATCAGGCTACCGATGTGGATCATGTAATGGCTTTATTAGATCGATTTGGTAAGAATAGTTGGATGTTAGCTGGGGGATATGACAGTCTGGATTGGTTTAAAAACAGAGGTAAAAATCCAGAAATAATCATTGATTTGGCTGGAATCGAAGAACTTCAAGGAGTTCGTGAGCTTGAGGGGAAGTTGGAGATTGGTGCGTTAACTACTCTGACGGAGATTGAGCAACATCCTCTGATCAAAGAACGCTTCAGTCTATTGGCTGAAGCAGCAGGTAAAGTCGCTAGTCCACAGATTCGTAATGCTGCAACTTTGGGTGGCAACTTATGTCAGGATACGAGATGTTGGTACTACCGTTACGGACTGAATTGCTATAGAGCTGAAGGCAATACTTGTTATGCTAGCGGTCCCGATGCGTTGAATAGAGAACATGCTCTGTTTGGTGCCAATCGGTGTATGGCGGTGACTCCTTCCGATACAGCACCAGTCCTAGTGGTGCTAGATGCTGAAATGATTGTTAGAAATGCAGAGGGTGAGCGGATTATCAGAGCCGAAGATTTCTTCATGGATCCTGCAGTGGATTTGACAAGGATGACAGTATTGGAGCCAGGTGATTTGTTGACAGCTATCCGAATCCCGAGCACTTGGGCTGAGCAATCTTTCTATTTT
>DUCW01000046.1:651-3983 GCA_012959595.1 Gemmatimonadota bacterium | reverse complement strand
CACAGAGAAGTGCACTTCCTGGAAGTACTGCGCCGCTCAGTGCTGGGACTTGTGGAGGTGTTCAATGTGTGCCTCGTCGTCTTCGAAATGTCGAAGACTTGGTCAGGGGTCGGCCTAAAAGTGAGAGAACAGCCGAACTGGCTGCGGATATTTCAGTTTCAGGAGCTCAAGTGCTTAACAAGAACCACTTCAAAGTTCCTCTAATGAAAAACCTTGTGAAGCGTGCAATACGGGATTCTTGATAGCTACAACAACTAAGTATTCCGACTAGTTGGAAGACTCTATAGCAACAACAATTGCTATCTTGGTCCCATCTGGGCTGACTGAGATTCGACTTACGGGGCCCTCCAGATAGTTAAAGTCGGCTACTTTCCGCCAGTTCTCTTGAAGTTCTGGGTTCCACTGGAAAATTGCAGTTCCTGAACTGCTTAATAGAACACCTTCGGCTGTCCAGTCGTGGAAACCTTCCTCATCCAGGATCGCAATGAGTGGTTCTATCTGACCTCCCTCTATGGTGAGTTCAGAGATCCAGCCGCCACCCTGGTCGCTTTTCTGAACGAAGCTCCAGGAATCCCGATTAGGTATTTTCTTTAAGGATCGACCGATATTTTCGGCCAATATTTCGGAATCACCTGTCAGGATATTGGCCGTTTGGAGTGTTACGGGATTCCCCAGAACGAACAATAGGACTTTTTCGGGGTTGCCCCATGCGTGGTAGCCGACAGGTGCGATGTTTTGCAAAACTAATTCTGGGTCCATTCCTCCCATCGTAAATCGCCAAAGTCGTTGGGTGGCGTCTTCTTCAACTCGAATAACGGATAAAGCTCTATCATCAGGGATAGGTCTGGGAGAGTATTCGCTCTCAGCAGTACGGGTGATTCGTGTAGTTCTTCCAGAGGACAAATAATACCTTCGTATTTCAGTCTGATTGTCGCCATCACTTCCATAACTAGCAGTGTAGAGGATGGAGCGGCTATCGAGAGTGAAAGAAGGCTGGTTATCGTACGCACCTCCTCGGTTTGTAATGTTCTCAGGTTCTCCTAAATAGTAGACCCCGTCAAATACGGAGAGGTCTACAACATAAATGTCTGTTGCAGGTGGCAAGGACTGTGAATGCAGGTTTGAAAAGAGCAGGAGACCTATTAATTGACTGAATTTGACGAAATGTTTGTGTTTCATCGGGAATAGCAAAAGCCTAGGGATTTGGAGAGACTTCTTCTTTTGGAGTTTTTAAATATCACAAGCCTTCCATGATTGCACAGTCTACTCAGATAATACCATAGAAAGATCAACTTGTGTAGATTGATAGCTCCAAGGGTTTTTGTAAATGATTGCATGTACTGTTCTAGGCCCATGAACTCCTAGGGTCAATGTGAGCTCTATGTCTGCAGACTTGCTAGGTCCCGTTACAAGTGACAACTGTGAATTGTCACATAGAACTTCCTCAATCCTGTTCTGATTTCTTAGTTCCTCGAACCATGCTTCCACATTCGGATATAATCGGTCTTGTGGAATCAAGAGTATATGGTGAAGTGGCAGAAGACTGGCTACCCGGCTCATGCCTGGGCCATTGCTTAGAGACACAGTTGCTGTGCTCGCCATAGCTGCTTCAACTCCTGTTATTCCGATGGAGATGCTGGAAGCTTCAATCCGGCACATATCGTCGTGGAGGTCTTGAGGGACCACAAGTTTGATATGGTTTTCAGTCAGAGTTTCTAACAGACCAGTGACATTGAGCATTTTTAGGTTCCATGACAAAATTTTCTGTACCCGACTAGGACTTCGTGCATTCTTTTGAAGTCGAGCTATGTGTTCAAGTATAGCTTCAGCTAGCGTTTCTCCTTGCTGGACTATGTGATGACTACCTGATACAGAATCAAGTTGCTTTCCAAAAAGGGTGGCAAGTTGTTCTGGAGAAATTCCTGAAACTTTAGTAAGAGGAGTCAGATGTGCCCTTCTGATGCCCATGGTTTCAGGAGCTTGAAAAGGATTCTTGGTTTTTTTAAGGGTTCTTTCGAGAGTCTCTAATATCTTTTTTCGAGCCGCTTTGGATGAGAGTTGCATAGTGGTTTTAGTTTTCATCGATTGGATTCTCGAGTTTCGTCATCGTTGATGAATCCACGGTCTTTCCATTCAGGGGAGGGGGTTTTCCATACTGGCAAATCTGCACTCGAATTCTTCCAGATCTCTTTGAAGGTTTTACTCGAAGGTTTCTGCAGGACACGAGACTTTGTCCAATGGTTGAAAGGGCTAGGTAAGTTGGAAAAAGTTTGTGTTGATCTTACAGAAAATTTCTGGGTCAATCCGGCTATTTTGGTCGCTATCAGATACCTTTTTGGTCGCTTCAAGATCCATGCAAAGCTTTTCACCAGGAATCGTTGAAATGGGCTGGTAATTTTTTCCTCTGACAGATCGTTACGAAGCTCTAAGAGTAATCGTGGCAAGTCAATTTTTACGGGACAGGCATCTTTACAAGCCCCGCAAAGGGAACTGGCAAAGGGAAGGTCTTTGCCGATATCTATATTTTCATTCATTAATGGTGTTAAGATCGATCCGATGGGACCTGGATATGCCGTTCTCCCGTATGCATGCCCACCTATTTCACGATATACGGGGCAGACGTCCATACACGCACCGCACCTAATACACATTAAGGCATCGGCATAACCTTTTTTCATGACGTTGGTTCGTGCATTGTCCACTAATATGACGTGAACCTCTTTGGGGCCGTCAGCGTGGTGGGGCTTCTTGGGGCCACTTGTCATCGAAAAATAGACTGACGCATCTTGGCCGGTTGCATTCCGGGTAGCTGCTTGCCAGAGGAGAATTGCATCCTCCACTTTAGGAACAATTTTTTCTATGCCTGCTACCACTACATGTACGGGAGGGAGAGTGCTTACCATCCTTCCATTCCCTTCATTGGTGATGATGCAGACGGTCCCAGTCTCTGCTATTGCAAAGTTACACCCACTAATGCCCATGTCTGCGGCCAAGAAGTGTTTCCGGAGTTCTTTTCGGGCAGCATCACACATTATTGAAGGATCCAGAGTTGGCTCCATCCCTAGTTCATTTTGGAATAATTCCGAGATGTCTTCAACACGTTTATGGATTACTGGAGCTACAATGTGACTAGGAGGTTCGTCAGCAAGCTGGATTATGTACTCACCTAAATCTGTCTCGACTACTTTCACGCCGATTTCTTCGAGAGATGTATTAAGGTGGATTTCTTCTGTGACCATAGACTTTGATTTTATGGCAGTTTTGACTTTGCGTGTTCTAGCAATTTCTTTTAAAATGTCATTGGCTTCATCGCCAGTTCTTGCCCAGTGTAC
>DUCW01000046.1:0-606 GCA_012959595.1 Gemmatimonadota bacterium | reverse complement strand
GATCAGATTCGTCTCCAGCTCCACTAATAGAGCTGGGAGATTACGGACTGCGTGTTCACGAATTTCACGTGCTTCGTCTCGCATGGTCTCATTGTCAATTGCGTCTAGTGCCCTCTCTCTTCGCTGAGCCAGTTGACCCATGGCTCTGTCCACGGCTTTGCGGACTCCAGAATCGGATAGGGCTTCTCGGATTCTAGATTTATAAGGTGCATCAATATCGATTGGCATCTACTTGGTCTCATCTTTGACAAGAAGCTCCGCTATGTGAACTGCCCGACAGACACGGCCTTGTTTGATGAGAATCCCATTGATATGGGTCATGCATCCGACATCGTTGACTGCCACTAGTTCAGCATCACATGCTTTTAGATTTTTGACTTTTCGTAGTCCCATTTCCACACTGAGTTCCTCATTCCACAGTGAAAATAGTCCTCCGAATCCACAACAAGTCTCGGCTTCTGGGAGAGAAAGTAACTTATTGTCAGTTATTGCTTCTAAGAGTTGACGAGGTTGCTGGTCTACATGTAGGTCACGCATGAGATGACAACAAGGGTGGTAGGTCAATCGCTCAAGTGGAGAATCTCTTTGTGGTAATTCCGCCCCCAG
>DUCW01000045.1:3708-5403 GCA_012959595.1 Gemmatimonadota bacterium | reverse complement strand
TCCTGGATTCTAAAATAATGTCTATCGCCAAAGCTCTCATCTATGAAATGGGGTGCGAAATCTGCTTCAAGTGGAGGATACACCCAAGATTCATAAACCTCGACGCCATCAGTGGCACGAGTACTAAATGCATAGCCTTCCCTTTCTATTCTTCTAGTCCAACTGAAGCGTAACAATGAAGAGGACCCTCTTTGGTTTAGGTTCAAATCAGGCAATTCCAAGGTCCCCAATTCTGAAATAGCCACGATAGTATCAGCTTCCGCCAAATAACTAGCGATTCCCAGAGTATCCATCAATCCATGGTATCTCTGGCTCGCTTTCCCCCAAAGATTTCTGGCTCTCACATCACCTTGAGGGAACTCACATGCACTCTGATTCGTTGTTACCACTAGGCCATCAATTACCAACGGATCTTCGGTTAAAACTAAAACATATTCTTCTATTGAACTCTCTATTCTTAGTTCAGTGACTTGAAATCCTAGTCCAGATGCACGTAAAAGAACTATATCGGACCCAAAAGCATCTAAAAATCTGAACCGGCCATTCGTATCAGAAACAACAGCAGCGACTCTCTGTACTTCGCTCCATGCCTCTACGGCAACCCCCGAAACTGTGCTGCCACCACCAGTTTTCACAACTCCAGATATCTGAGCTGCTAAACCTCCAGACATAGTGAACGAAATAGTCAATCCAATTAAGCAATACTTCCAGGCAATATCAAATCCACTATTGTTCAAGTCATATCCGCCGATTAGGAATTTTTGGAGTCCTATTTGAGATAAGTCAATCTCTTACGCCGCTGCCATAATAGATTCCGTTGAATAGAAGTGGGAAAGCTGCATGTGATTGAGCTCGAAAAGTGATTTTGGGAGCAAATAGAAGCATCCTTCCAGATCCGACTTCAGCCTCTATCAGAGCTGTGCCTCCTTCCATTCGTTCTTGACCCCAAGCCCACCCACTGCGAAGAGGTTCAGCAGAATCGAACCAACCTATACGCTTTACACCTAAATTCTCATATCCAGCGTCTAAACTGAAGACTGGACTATGACTGATCATGACATCCAATTCCTCTCCCAGACCATGTGTCAGCGGACTGTTATTTTCTATTTTAATGGAGTGCACAGAACCTGGTGTAAAGTATTCATCTCTGGTTACCGGTCGGCCAGATTCCATTAAATGATTGGCAATTGGAAGGCCGGCATGGTAACCCAGAACTGCTGACCCCCCTATTGCAATCACAGTACCTCCACTCTCCACGAAATTCAGAATCTCAGGTATCCCCTCCTCTGCCGTCAGAGACCCCAAACGATATCGGTACTCCTCTGGAATTGTGTTGGAATCTACAGGCCTTCTTCGAGATTCTTGGTTGGAAGTTTCCACATCAGGAATTGCCCCGTCTTCAAGAATAATAACGTCAAATTTTGACGCCAGGTCATCATTTGCTAGCTCCTGAGGGAATACAACCGTAAAATCGAACTCGAAATCTTCCAAGATTTTCCTTGTCCAACCTGACGACATCGAACCACCATACTGGTCCCACAAGGCAACTCGAGGCTTTTTCAGTTGAATTGTTTCACCCTTCGGTCGAGATGATCTATGGAAATCCACTCCAGTCTCTTCAGTGAACTCTCTTAAGCTTTCGTTTGTTAATCCGTCCTGTGCCACATAGAAGGCACCGTCAGAAAGGCCCGACGT
>DUCW01000045.1:0-3623 GCA_012959595.1 Gemmatimonadota bacterium | reverse complement strand
ATGTAGCCTTCTCCTCCTTGACCAACTAAAGTTCCATCGGCAATTACCTGAAGCTCTTCAAGTCTCTCAAAAGGACCATCTAAAGCAACAAAGATCGGATCGAATTCTACTCCCATCTGGAACGCCAATGTCCAACCTGCATTGTCATAGGGTGGTGTCGGAGGACCTCCAGGATACGCAAAATCATTCGGGTGCTGTTGCGGGGTAAACATGTCCATGACATGCGGACGAAATGCTTGGTTGGCTTTAATGACATAGGAGCCGGAAGGATACGAACGACTTCCTATTTCGAAACCATCCCCTGCCCGATGAACGTCCACGCCATTTTTTATGAGTGTGTTTATAAATTTAGTCGCCGTCGCAAAATCTCCCTGGCTCGAGGGTATAATGAAGCCTCTTGGATCCCGATCGTCACTAGACTGTAAAGATCTTCTATAGTCTTCCAATCCTCCCAGGTTGTTTTCACCTAATTCTTCTTGTGCCTTTTCGACTTCAAAAGGTAGTACAGTCCAGTTATCTCTGTTGCCGCGCTCTATAGAGTTCATTCCCATTCGCCAAATATTAGACAACAAATGGTCTCTATTCCTAGAAGCATAGTCCAGCACAGCCCAGTTTGCTGTCTGTGAGTATTCAACCGACTGTCGGAAATGCCAAACGCCCGGTTCTACTGGGAGTGGAAGATCTCCATGGGATATCTGACGATCTGGTTTGAAAGGAATGTTAATGGGGGTCGGATTTCCAACTGTCTCAGTTAGTAGCCCAATCATATTTTTAAAATAAGGGGTGGTTCTAAGGCCTCCATTCCACCACGTGGAGTAACCCGCTCCGGTCCTCATAGTTGTGCCGCCCTTCCCCTCCTTGACAAATCGTGCGTGCATTGCAGCTCCCACACCATCTAATCCGGTGATTATCAATGGGTCCAAGTTGTGGTTTGGAGGGTCTCTAAATGGTGGCGCAAACATAATCGTTCCAGTAGGGCCAGTCTGGTGATGATTGTAGACTATTTGTGGAAACCATTCACGATAAAGAACTCTGTTTATGTTGGTGGTTTCAGATAGTGCTGACATATAGAAATCTCGGTTGTTATCGTGGCCCGCATACTTCTGATACAGAACAGGAATTCCACTAGTACTTCTCTTGAGAGGATCGGACTCACGCATGTACCAGTCAGAGACTAACTCCATACCGTCGGGATTTACTTGGACAGCAAGAACTATCACATCTTTGAGGATTCGCATTGTCTCTGAATCATCGTAACTGACTAACCTATAAACCATTTCCATCAATTGGGCAGATCCCAAAACTTCAGTCGCATGCAAGCCTCCATCAATCCACACAACTGCTTTTCCTTCAGCTGCTAGCTTGTAGGCTTCTTCTTCAGTAACTCCTTCAGCTTTTGCTAAACTCCTTGAAATTTCTTTATACCGTTCCAAATGTGGGCGATTTTCAGGCGCAGTAATAACCGCCATAATTTGAGGTCTTCCGTCTTCGGTATAGCCTATATCTTGAACTGACATTCTGTCGGACTCTGCCGCCAATTTTTGCCAGTACTCGTAGAGATCGCTGTAATTGGGAAGAACATAGTCTGCACCGAGTTGATGCCCAAATTGCTCCTCTGGAGTAGTCACAGAATTTTGTCCCTCAACCAAAGTGACGCCAACCGTCAGAACAAGTAACCCTGCGAGCAGGTAACGTTTGAAAAGATCTCTTGTGAACTTCATAAATTCCTCAATCCTTCATTAGTGAATAAAAAATCCAAATGGTTCAATCCTGCTCAATAATCCAATTGAATCCAACTCCTCTTACCCATCATTGTAAAACAATTAATGAACTCTAACCATCCAGGGGTTCGAAGTGTCAATCAATCGGACAAATTGTCATCCCCTTGCCTGAGCAGCATACATGTTTCCATACTCCTATCATGACCGCTCTCCTATGGATCGTTGGAATTTCTTTGGCCGTCTCTGCACTGTGCTCAATACTTGAAGCAGTTTTGCTTTCTGTAACGCCTTCTCATATAGAGATACTGAAGGAAAAAGAATCAAAAGCCGGGATCTACCTCGGAAACATGAAATCTGCTATTGATGAACCAATCGCTGCTATTCTCACCCTCAACACAATAGCCCACACAGCTGGTGCAGCTCTAGGTGGATCTGTAGCCACTAAAATATTTGGGGAAATTTGGATAGGATTCTTCACAGGAATACTAACTTTAGCAATTTTAATTTTCTCTGAGATTATTCCAAAAACTGTCGGTGCCGTCTACTGGAAAAAGCTAGCAGATCCTTCTGCTCACCTGATACACTGGATGCTGATATTAATGAAACCCATCTTGATCCCGGTCAACTCATTCAGCCAACTCCTCCGAAATCAGGAGAAGGCGACTGTTAGCCGGACGGACTTAGAGGTTTTAGCCCAGATAGGTTATAGTGATGGAGCCATCGATGAAGACGAATTGCAAGTCGTAACAAACGTCATCAGATTGGACGAAGTATCAGTCGTAGACGTTATGACCCCCCGAACTGATATCGTTGCCATTGACCTTAATACAGACTTAGAAACTGCTATCACTGTTATGTTGGATAATGGGCACCTTAGACTCCCTGTATACCGCGGTAATGTTGATGAAATACAAGGCCTCCTAATCGGGCGTGACCTCTGGCGAGCTCAACGGGAGGATCTCAAGATTTTGTCGGAAATCATAAGGCCGATTCAATTCGTTCCTACAACAAAACTTGTTGAAGATTTATTACCAGAAATGAGGCAAGCCAAGAGTCAAATGGTGATCGTCGTGGACGAATTTGGGGGAACGGCCGGCCTAGCAACATTAGAGGACTTAATCGAGGAAATCGTTGGGGAAATCCATGACGAACACGAAGTAGACGAACCTCTATCTTTCCAGCACTTAGAGGATGGGAGAGTGCGTATCTGGGGAGGAACATCCATCAGGGCAGTCAACGAAAAACTCTCAATCCAGCTACCTGAAGACTCCCACGACACCCTTGGCGGATATATGTTCGGATCATTACATCGTATCGGGCGAGTTGGTGATACTGTCCAGAGCAATAACACCTTCTTGGAAATCTCCACTATGCGTGGACGTAGAATAGAGTATATCGACTTTATTCGTAGCAAAATTTGATCACGAATAACCGAAGAGAACCTCACTTCGAAAAAAAGACGCCTTGATTTCCCCGCCAACCTATCCTCATGGTTGTACATTGATGGTCTTAGTGGTATAAGCAAACTCGATTTCCTCGAGACCGAATCTCTCGAATATTTCCATATTTATACTATGGTTCACAGTTCCGAAGCTGGACAAATCCGGTGCTCTCATAAAATATACTGCTTCAAAATGGATACCATGACTCCCTAGTCTCGTCAGAAAAGCTCTGTCAAATTGTGCTTGTTTTTGTTTTTCTATAATCTCTCTCAGGATAACAGGAATTTTTTCTAATTTTTCTGGCGGTGTCTGATAGGTCACACTCAAATTGAAACTGATCCGACGTTTAGTCCTCTTCTCGAAGTTCCTGATTCTGCTGGACAAAAGGTCAGAGTTAGACAGTACTAATTGCTCACCACTCAAAGCTTCCAGCCGAGTGGTTTTTAGGCCCACATGCTGA
>DUCW01000044.1:29573-31756 GCA_012959595.1 Gemmatimonadota bacterium | reverse complement strand
AGAAAAATACGCCAAGAACAATAAGGTGGGAGTAGATCTGAAATATCGATTAACTGAGGGGCTAACACTGGACCTGACCGCTTTCCCCGATTTTGCACAAGTGGAGGCAGATGAGCAGAGAGTCAACCTTACTCAATTCAGTCTATTTTTCCAGGAAAAGCGTGAATTCTTTCTGGAAAACTCTGGCCTATTCTATGTTGGAGATGCTCCTCGAAACATTCGTGTCAGACTAACACCTACTTCTAACACTGACCTTCTCCCTTTCTTCAGTAGACGGATAGGAATCAATGATGACGGGATTGCCCAGCCCATTAAGGGAGGAGCTCGTCTGACTGGAAAAATCTCAGACTTCATGGTTGGTGCACTATGGATGCGCACTGATCAGACCAGCGACAATCCTGGCAATGATTACGCTGTATTGAGAGTGAGAAAAAACTTGTTAAGCGGATCAGACATTGGTGGCATCTTTATGACTCGGAATTCAATTGGAGAAGACTCCAACTATAACCGCGTCTATGGACTAGACTCATTCATACGCTTTCCAGGAGACTTTGACTGGAGCACTTACTACCTCTCTTCTCAAACGGGACACATTAACCAGGAAGGGCAAAACGCTTGGCGCAGTTCTATCAACCGAGAGGGAAATTTTCATCACATCAAATTTGGTCTGATGGAATTAGGAGAAGGATTTCAGAACGATCTTGGATTCCTAAAACGAACTGGAATACGTAAGTATTTCATCGACTGGGGCATTCGGCCTAGGCCTGAACCTTTAAGGAAGATAGGGATCCGCGAAGTACATCCCCATATCACCTGGAACTACTACAATGACATCGCAGGGGGTATACGAGCCAAAAGATTACACTCTGGAGTTACTCTTTTCCTTGAATCTGGAGGCAGCATACAACTGGCGTCAGATAAATCTACCGAAGTAATCGATCTCCCTTTCAGAATAGATGGCCGTATAGAATCCATTCCAGAAGGACGTCACGACTGGACTACTTGGGTGCTCAGCGGTAGCACTAACTCGAGTCGTCCAGTTTCTCTGAATTATAGGGGAACGTTAGGTGGTCTCTGGAGTGGGACTCAACGTTCGATCTCCGGGGGGATTACTCTCAGGCCATCCTACAAATTCCGAACCTCTATAAGCGTTAACAGAACTTCGGCAAAACTGAATCAGCCAGATGCATCCTTCCTTAAAACTTTCTGGACAAGTCGCACGAACTACTCCTTCCATAAAAACATGTTCATTGACACCTTGTTGCAATGGGATCCTTCTAGACGCTTACTTAATTCCAACGTCAGGTTCAATCTGATTCACCGACCTCTCAGTGACTTATTTGTTGTATGGAATGAACAGAGATTTGAAACTGGAGAAGGTATTATTCCTGGTCGTAGCTTTACAATGAAAGTAAACCGTATGATTGCCTTCTGATATGGACAGTCCACTCAGAATCACTGCCGATATCCAAAAAAAGATGCCTATGGAAAAATTAGTGGAGCCAGCCGGGCTCGAACCGGCGACCCCTGCCTTGCAAAGGCAGTGCTCTCCCAACTGAGCTATGGCCCCCTACGTACCTTAAGATAATTAGGATTTATCTTTTCTAACAGGCAATCAGAAATGGGCCCTGGTATTCTCCTTTTTCAACCGACACTCCAGCAGACCTTCATAACATGATTTCAGAAAATCGAGCTCACTGAGACAACTCTTCCTTGAGCTGCTTTGCTATCCAAAATGTGCGGAACACTGAAGTCCCAATCGTCCCGGCACTTAGGACGCCTAGTACAGGAACCAACAGTACTCCAAGACTCTGGCCAGAGCCCCAGGCCATTGAAATAGTAGGATCCAGAATCCCGCCAAAGCCTATCAAAAGCAATCTCTCTGCACGTTGCATCCAGCCTAGCTTGCAAGTTACCCCCAAACTTTCCCCCCTTGCCCGGGTGTAACTGACCAGTAATGATCCACCTAGGCCAGTAACGGCAAATAACAAGCCTGCCTGTGAGTCCCTAAACAAATATACCAAACCGCAAAACACTCCCACTTCTGCAAACCTGTCCAATGTAGAGTCTAAGAAAGCACCCCTCCTGTCAGCTATCCCCAAAGAGCGAGCAATCCTTCCATCTAAAACATCCGCAATCCCACCTAATAAAATACTCCATCCACCCAAAGCCAGATGACCACT
>DUCW01000044.1:15021-29530 GCA_012959595.1 Gemmatimonadota bacterium | reverse complement strand
GGTTAAAGGATAGCGGTCCCATTCCGATTAGTATCGCAATCCTTCTCAGTGGATCTACGAACCAATAGAACCAGTCCCTCAAAAATCTCCCTAATACGAAGTCGCCGCGATTTTCACTCTCTAAAGAATCAAAAGATTGATGTTTCCCACTTAGGACCCAAGCCAAGATTGAAATCGTGGCCAGTAACAACACTCCCAGTAATATTTGCAGTCCCAAGTTAACTCTCTCCTTGATCGGTTGCTGTTCCCAAATTTTGGCCTGGTTCAGCTTCCCGTTCTGGTCGATTCCAGAACACAAAAAGAACTCGCGGCCACAAAAACAAGACTGGTAGCATTTTTTCTATCTTAGTGAGGTGAATTTGGTTCCCGGTCCTCCTTTCTACTTTTCTGACAATGTACGGAAGCCACCCTTCAAATGTCACCATATGTTTGAACCAAGAAAACGTTACCCTCAGTTTCGACATTTTGAAATACAGTAAACGTTGCAACCTGCGGATTTTGGAAGCTGGAAGCAACGTTCTATAATCGTCCCCCTCCCTTTCCAGTTCTCCCTTGATCTCAGCCTCAGCCAACACCTCACTATAACACTCGACCAACTCCTTTTGCTGTGCAAGGAAAACCGCGTCCGAGCGACCAGATGATTCAGGTCTGTTCTCACTTCGATAGCAAATTCTAAGCATTTCACGTGCTAGAGATGCCGAATTAAATGGCTGACTAATCCACAAAGTAGCCCAACTGAGAACATCATATCTAACGACCTGAAGATTCTCGCGGACCCATTCCCCGACTACGTCACTTTTCCTATAAACCACCTGAACCTTTTGTATCATTCTTGAAATCATGAAATGATCTCGAGCCCGATCGACCCTTAGAGACCTTTCAAAATCCGACCTATCTATCACAAGACACTTCGCCAGAGCCCCTGCGTCCCCTTCAGGAGATAACCGAATCACAGTGGGAGGGAGAAACCAGCTGAAAATAGTCATTAAAAATGGCGATCTGTGTATTATCTTAGCCGAGTACAATGCATCATAAAAACCTCTATACTGATCAACTATTAAAACCAAATCGTAAGCACTGTATCGACCTGGACTCGTACCCGAAAGATGCGACCCGTAGAGGACGATTGCTTCTACATGATTCCCTGCGATATCAACTAATAAGGGCACAAAAAGGTCTTGCACTGGACGTTTACTGTCCATTACAATCGACTTTTCGAGAAACTGCGTTTCCCACAACACTTCCCTATCAAAACCATAGATCCCTTAAGCTCTTTCTATAAATCATCTCTGCAGTATTCGCCACCTTCAATTCGTGTGCTACTTGTTGACATCCACATTTTCAAAGTCTGATATTATACTGTCTCTATTAAATTCCTTCTACTATATAATACAATCTACCATCACTGTCCTGTAAGGAAACAATGACAAATGCAGTTAACTAAATACGGTTTTGAAAATGCAGTGGCAGGCTTCTTCGAGATGCCCACAAATGATGCAACTAAGATTCTACCGAAACACTTGCAGTCCCTTGAAATCCAACACCAGAGAAGCATACTAGCTATCACAGCATTCAAATTCACCGAGACCGAAGTGGGCTCCTATAATGAGATAGTCCTTTCAATTATAGTCCCTCCCAAGGTCGACCCAAATAAACCAATTCCGAACGCGGCCTTCTATCCTTTTATGGTTGGAGTGACGACTGCAGAATCTCGTGCACATGCTATAGAGCGCTGGCACCTTCCGCACTATATGAAAGATATCGATATAGAATTCACTGAATCTCAAGAGAGCCTTCTCGTACAGGTTCACGAAAAAGACAAGCCAATTTTAGATTTGACTGTCACTGATTTTTCAAAGACACCAGACACCCTTCTGTTCAATGCCTTTACAACCAACAAAGAAGATGCATTCAAAGTCAATATCTTCATGCAGGGGCAACATAGTGAACACGAGGAAGAAACAGGTTCCTTAAAGCTTTATCCTCATCAGATGACAGAAGGACTCGACCTCGATGACATCTCCACTATTCCCTTTAGAGAGCAGTGGTTCCAACAAGGTCTACAGACCTTTGAGGAGCTCGAGGCAATCTGAGCTCCTCAAAGGCTTGATGAAAGAAATCAGAATTCTAAAAATGGGAAGTAACAAGCCAAACATCGGATCGTTGCCAGGCTTCTTCAAACGCTCTCAAGGCTTCATCCGCAGGACCTCTTTTCCCCTGATTCCTGAGTGCCTGCTCTAGTCCGAATAACGACCATCCGTTATGGGGATGATCCTCTAAAGCCAATCTGTAAACTTCCTCAGCCTCGGAAAATCTTTCTGCCTCAATCAAGACAGAGCCTAGCCAATCACGAGCAGAGAAGTTCAACGGCTCTGGTTCGTCGTACTCTAACTGATCTTCTATCTCCACCGCTTGTTTGAAAAATTCTATAGCTTCGCTCAGTCGACCTTCCTCGCGAAGCATCTCTCCTTTTAAGATTCCTCCGACTATTGCAAGCATATCTTTAGCGGAATGTTGTCGGAAAATTGCTCTATCAGATGCCCCCTCTGCTCCAAGTTCTATCGCATTCAAGAATTGGCGTGCTTGGTCCATATCACCGGTCTTCAGATGTGCATATCCCCGTCCGAAATCCCAAAATCCCTTGAAGATGGGATTCGGATCTGGCACTCCTTGCATCTCTAGGATTTCTTTGAATCTTCCAAAACGAATCTTTGTCAAAATTTCGTATGTAGATGTTCCAGTCAGCTCATCGTAATCTATCCCGGCCTGCATCGCTACTGCCCCTTGTCCGTCATTCGAAGCGGCGAAAAGTAGCATATGAAGATTATGACTGGGATAGATAGCAAAGCCCTCGCCAATAGCAGCTTTCTGGTCTGAATGCCATGCAAGAGTATTCGCACGAACTCCTTCCGCCCAGCGACCTACTCTATTCCAGGTGTGAGAAGGCATATGTTGAATATGGCTGGCCCCAGGAATTTCATTTCCTAGATATTCTGCACATGCTTCCGCTTTATGTGGCTGGGTCGTTGACTCAGTTGCATGGATATAGAGATGACAGTTTCCGGGGTGCCGTATATCTTGGTCAAGAACGTCTTCTAAAACCCCATGAAGCACCTGAACTTCTGGTTTTTCAATATTCCGATAACCTCTTCTGGGTTCTAGTAGAAAAAGAGACTCTGCATACAAGAATCCCACATCTAGATCAGTCGGATAGTCCGCATAAACATCCGCCATTGCTTCAGAATAAAGAGTGTCAACAGCTATCTGAGGACTTCTGTCTGTGCGACCAACGTATCTTACTCCCATAGCGTCAATGAGAGCTTTTTCGACCCCACTTGCATTCTCGGCAAGCTTACTGGCCATATTAATGGCCTCTTGAGCTCTTGGCAGATCTCCAGGACCCATAGGTCCATTGAGATAAGGACCCCAGGACCAAGCTTCACCGAAATAACACATTGCACAGCTTGGGTCTCTCTTTTGAGCTTCTCTGAAAGAACGAGCGGCATCTTCAGGTGTAAAAGCGTACATCAACTGAAGCCCTTGATTAAAAAACGCTTGGGCCTCAACAACATCCGTGGTGACCGTCCTAGTCAAAGGTCCAAGACCTTTTTCAAACAATTTCATCGGTTCTTGGAAACTTTGCGGCAATTCGTCTGACGACATACCCATGTTCATTTGAGCCGACAGGGTATTGCTCATACCTCCAAGAACATTAATCGTCACGAGGACCAAAGCAAAACATAGGAATTTTGACCACATAATTTAAACTCTCCTTAAAATTCTGGACTATACAGGCTATCTTTAACATCATACTAATCCATTGACTGAGAACAATTCTAATATCCATGATGAGATTTAGACAACAATTGTTAAGATATTTATTATTTAATTTACCCCATAGACAATGATGGAAACATTTTTTAAAATTTCTGAGTGCAAAAATCATTTCAGCTTTCTTATGAAAACGACCCAATGAACGGAGCCGAAAAAGTATGATTTCAGTCAGAGGAGTCACTAAGCACTTTGGTGATTTGACCGCAGTCGAAAACTTAGACCTCGAGGTTGGACGAGGAGAAATCGTTGGTTTTCTTGGCCCCAATGGAGCCGGAAAAACTACCGCTATGAGAATGCTAACTGGTTTATTGGAGCCTGATCAGGGCGGTATCTACTACGATGGAAAACTGATCAGTGAAGATCTCAACGCTGCCAAGCGGAAGGTCGGTTATCTGCCTGAGTCAAATCCCCTATACATAGACATGCTTGTAGTCGAGTTTCTAGAATACGCCACTTCATTGAGAGAGATGAGCCCTAAGGACGCTAGGTCTGGTATTTCTGATGCCGTAGATGAAACTGGTATTTCTGAAGTTTTTCGCCCCATTGCTGAACTTTCCAAAGGTTATAGGCAAAGGGTTGGTTTAGCAGCAGCAATTCTTCACCGCCCTGAAATTTTAGTCCTTGACGAGCCAGCTGAAGGCCTCGATCCCAACCAACGGGTCGACATTAGAAATTTGGTCAGCAACCTTGGTCAAGAAAGGACGGTCCTATTAAGTAGCCACGTAATGCAAGAAGTCGAAGCAACTTGCAAGAGAATCCTGATAATCAACCGCGGCAAACTCATCGCCGATGGAAGTGTCTCTGACCTTCTCAAAGCTGGAAAAAGAAGATCCGAATACACTGTTGAAATAGCAGGTGATCGTGTCGTCGAGAAGCTGAGTGTATTGCCAGGTGTCGATGCTCACAGTGTCGAAGAGGTGAATGGACGAACCCGAATGACTTTATCGGTTCTGGGAGACGAGGAGCTCCGCCCAGTGATTTTCGAACTAGCTCAAAACGCAAATTGGATTTTGTGGGAACTCCACAAGAACCAAATTTCTCTAGAAAGCCTTTTCAGAGAATTGACTGATGAGGAGGAGATATCGGAATGAAGCGTATCCGAATAGTCGCACAACGTGAAATTGAGAATTTCTTCGACCATCCTACAGCCTATATACTCATGGTTGCATTCCTCGGCCTGGGTTTATTCTTGACATTCCGATCTATTTACGCCTTAGGAGTGGCTAGCCTCAGACCACTTTTCGATCTACTTCCCTGGCTTTTCGCTGTCTTCATCCCAGCTATGACCATGCGATCCGTTGCTGAAGAAAGGAGGACGGGGACTATAGAATGGTTGTCCTCTTATCCACTAGATGAATTAGAAATTTTGTTGGGAAAGCTGATAGGAAACTGGATTTTTGTAATACTAACTCTGCTTGGTACTTTGCCCATGGCAGTAGGAATCCTATTGTTTTCTGAAGCCGATCCCGGAATTATGCTTGCCCAATACATCGGAGCACTTTTACTGGCCATCCAAGGTGTAGCCATTGGTCTTTGGGCTTCGACAGCTACAAAGAATCAAGTCACCGCCTTCATCCTTGCCACATCTGTATCCTTTCTACTGGTCTTTATTGGGACACCAGTCGTGTTATACGGATTGACACCGCTGGTGGGAACTGCCTTGTCACGTTTATCAGTCATGGGGCATTTCGAGAATGTTGCTAGAGGAGTAATAGATCTCAGAGATGTCGTCTATTTCCTTTCAACGGCAGGATTGTTTTTAGCCATGGCAGTAGGTCTTTTGGTTAAACAACGCCTTAGCCAACAAAGACAATCTTACCAACGCCTTAGAATTGGGGTAACTACTCTACTTGGCCTGGTAGTCGTAATAAACCTGCTGGGAGGAAACATTCGTGGGCGCTTCGACTTGACCAGAGAAGACCTATACACATTGTCATCTGGAAGCAAAGAAACACTCAGCAATCTCTCCGACTTGGTCACTCTCAAATTATTCATCTCAGACGCACTCCCATCCGAGCTTCAGCCAACTTTAAGGGATGTACGCGACCTCATCTCCGACCTAAATCGCGCGGGAGGAGATAATTTTGTCGTCGAAATCTAAATCCGAGTGACAATCTTGAAGTAGCCGCTGAGGCAAGGTCTTTAGGTATTATTGAAAATGAGTTCAACGTACTCAGAGATGATGAATTTGAGGTGCGACGGGGATGGTTCGGACTAGCCCTGCTCTACGCAGAGAAACAGGAAGTCATCCCATTTATTTCTGGCACAGCCGACTTGGAGTTCAGGATTGCTTCAGCGATATCCGTCATGACGACAGACAAAAGACCGAGTATAGCTTTCTTGACTGGCTTTGGTGCCTTAGGAGAAACCAGTTTCCCGTCTCTGACGCGAAGTTTGCTAGAAAGGTATGAAGTCACCTCTATCGACTTATCCGAAGATAGTATAGGACTAGATCCCAACAACACAGACCTAGTGGTACTTGCAGGCCCTAAAGAAGCTGTTCCTGAAACAAAGATTGTGGAAATAGAAGAGTTTATCTCCAAAGGCGGTGGGGCTTTAATGCTGGTGGACAAGCATCAACCCTCTGCAGAAACTCCCACTACCAGTCAAGTTACAACTGGTCTTGAAGGGTTTTTGGCAGAAAGAGGAATCGGAGTCGACGCCGGATTGGTTGTGGATTACAGTTCCAACTCCAATATATCCATGGGCTCGCAAGGCATGTTCAATGTGATACGTCCTTATCCCCTATGGCCCATTGCTCTTAAGGGAGGATTGCACGCCACTACTAGGGACCTTAATGGATTAAGTGTTGGCTGGGCTACTGCACTTACGGTAGCAGACAGTATTGACAATATCGAAAAACTCTGGATAACCACTGAAGCTGGCGGGATACAACCGCCCAATTCATTGATAATGCCAGACGCACTCCTGCAACCTGACCCCGATGGATTCCAGACTGTGACCTTAGCTGTGGCACTTGGGGGGGGGGATTCAGAATCTTCGAATGATGACCCTTCAGCTGGACGAATTATTGTTGTGGGTGATGTTGATTTCTTAGAGGAATCTTTTGTACAAGTCAGTCCAGACAATCTCATCTTCGCAGAAAATGCAATCGACTGGCTCGCTCAGGATGAGGCACTGATAGCTATCCGTTCTAAAACAAGGACACCACCACCGATGATTTTCACCTCTGACTTCCAAAAAGCTAGCTTGAGATGGGGCAACCTTATTGGAGTACCCTTACTGGTTGTGATTTTGGGGATTCTGAAAGTTACTGGACGTAAACGCAGGGCTAAAGTTCGCTGGGGAGACTTAATAGCATGAGCAAACAGACTCTGGACAAGATTATAAAACTTTTTCTGGGAGCTACTCTATTCTGGGTGTTACTAAGCCTGTTCAACAACAGGGATCAAGATTCGAACGCTGTGAATAACAGTATCAAAGAAGTTTTTGCAGATTTTGATTCGACAACCATCAAGAGTTTGAAAATCACAAGCCCTGACGGTGGTATCACCGAATTAACTTTTCTAAGTGATACGTGGGAAGTTAATGGTTACTCCTCAGAGGCAACATCCTTAAGGAAATTGTGGGATGCCATTGATGAGAATGACGTAGGCAATGTGGTGGCCAATAATGCAGAAAACCATCGACGAATGGGCCTATCATTAGATAGTACCTGGGCCCTGGAAATCATCGACACTGATAATCACCAGTCCACTATTCTTGTAGGAAACAGTGGGCCGATTTTTCCAAGTGTGTTCACTAGGCTTTTAGACCAAAATGAGGTGGTGGTGGTCTCTGGCACGTTACGCAGTGCTGTGACCCAAAGCCTAACAGAATGGAGAAACAAGACTATCACAACTACTGATACAGCTGCTGTGAAAAGTATCTTGTTAGAGTACGGTAATGAACCTTACAGATTAGAGCGATCAGATACGACCTGGGTAATGGATGGAGAAACAGTGGACGCTGCAGCAATGATAGGTATCACCGCCGAACTTTCACATTTGGAAGCCACTGGAATTCTTACCGAAAACCAAACACCCTCTGATCTGAACCGCAGACGTATAGTAGCCATGGACGATTCTGGAAAAATTTTGAATTAACTTGTACTTTCTGGCGAAGGCACGACCCGACATGTCCAAAGCCTCAACAATGACGTCATCTTTGAAGTTCCTAGCTGGAAATTCAGTAGGATCGTACCAGACATTTTCATGTTAATCCAAGACAGTCCCCCAGATGCTGAAAGAATTAGTCCTGTTTGAGAATCCTTAGGATCCTTTGCCTTCTGGGCTCATTTATATTCGCGGATTCTTCGCTTGCAAAAACAACCTCTGCTCAAAACCAAAACGACATAACACCCGACTCCTCTGCCCTGCACCAAAAAGCCAAGCGTTTACAGGCTCGTTTTGAAAGATCAAGAAACAATCTGATCACACCCCAGTTTTCCAGACTGAGGTTAAGTTGTGATGAAATCATAGGACGCTTCTGCTTCCGACACGAAAACTGGAATGAAGATCCGACTTGGGAAGTAATTGAAGAGGCCGTCCCGATTGGAATGGCCCGAGCTAAACTTCTCGGCGAACTGGCTGAAATCAGTGCGATTATACCGGGGGACAAATGGTTGCTGGGACAACGTATCCACTATTTATCAGAGAATAGTGACTGGCCTAGAGCCGAAGATGTGCTGGATCAGTGTGAGACTCAAACTTGGTGGTGCACCGCTCTTCTAGGTTTTCTCAAACACTTACAAGGCGACTGGTTAAGGGCCACTCAATACTTTGATTTGTCCTTCAGTCAGATGCCGTTGGAGCATGAGCAATACTTCAGATCTTTGAAATATTTGTTAGATTCTGGATCTCAAGAAATCTTAGATAGTTCGAACGATCCCAAGTCATTCAAGAACCTTTTCTGGCTACTCTCTGATCCTCTCTATCTCGTGGACGGAAATGATCGAATGACAGAACAGTACGCACGGACAGTTTTGGTTTACTTACGTGAGCAATCAGCTAATCCTTATGGAATAACATGGGGAGATGACCTGGAAGAACTGACGATGCGCTACGGAGCTGAAAAATCTTGGGACAGAGAACGGAAGCCACCTGACGGTTTCTTAACCGATACTCGTAGCATCGTAGGCAGACACCACCCCAAAAGCCAGGAGTTCCTTCCACCCACATCTGTCTTGAAAAATCCAGTTACGGTTGGTCCTGCCGAATGGAATCTGGAACGTGAACATCCTCGAACTGGGTATGCCCCACCTTATGCACCAAACCTCACTGAATTAACCACCCAAATTGCCCGCTTTCGTAGAGGAGACTCCCTGATGATCGTAGTGGGATTTAGTCCTGAAGAAAGTTCGGAATTTACTCCAGTTACAAATGCAGGCCGTGACCAAATCAAAGAAAGGAACAATCCATTCCTAGTTCAACTTCCAAAAATCTCTGCAGACAAAACGAAAGGGGTTTCTTCTAACAAAACTAATTTCCAGACAGGGCTATTCTTACACAGCATACCAGATCAAAACAGCTACCAGGTGCTGGGAAATGATCCAAATGGTACCTTCAGCCTCTTGCTTCCTAATGGGTCTTACATCATTGGATTGGAAATTCTAGAGGCATCTGCCAAAACTGCCTGGAGATCTCGGAGAGGCCTTTGGCAGGACCCCTTAGCTCCTGGCCTCGCTTCAGCTTCTGACCTACTTATCTTGAACGGTGAGGGCGATGTGCCCAACACGTTGGAAGAAGCTATTCAGCAAGTAAAACCAAAACTGCAGATCCAACGAGGAGAATCTATAAGAGTAGCTTGGGAACTTTACGGTTTCAGAAGCGGTGAGACCCTGAGCACCCGCATAGGACTAGTCCGTAACAATGTGGGAATTTTACGTCGGCTAGGGGAATTCATGCGATTGCTCGAGTCTGATCCTCTACCAGATATGTCATTTCGGGATTCTAGCATCAATGGACTGGAGACAGTATTTCGTTCAGTAAATATTGATTTCCCAAATATAGAAGCTGGAGAATACACCATCACAATTGAGCTACAACCAGAAGGTAGAGAAGCCATGGTGCTTAGTCGCAATATTACAGTCGTACAGTAAAACTCGCTGCACTGTTCTACCAGATCTCCAACTTACGGTTCTTGAGGAGTGCTCCAGAAATCCCCATTCCCCGAAGAAGAACTCGCTAGGTCCTCTGCAAAAAGGATTGAGTTAAATAAAACCTTAAAGGTGCCAAAGGGTTGACCTCTCCACTGTGGTCTTAGACCAAGCAAAAGGACTCGTCCTGCACCATATTCTACATCCAAGGCTGCCGCATACCCCTGCAGATATTCCTCTCCCAGCAAATAACCAGACAATAGCGGTGACCCAGAACTTCGATACTTCATTAACGCAGAGCCTTCAAACCCCGGTTGAGTTGAGAAAACGGGACTTCTATCAAAAAATATCTTGCCTTGCTCTGGCATCCCTGCCATTACTGGATGGGTGGTATCCACGTCCACTTCAAAAATCGAACCACTGGAGAAAAACTCCTGTCTACTGAGGTCTTTCACAACATTCTGCACTGGCAAGTGTAATTCTTCGATCACCAGATCACTAGCCTGATTCAAAGCCACCAGAGTCCCTCCTTCCCTTACAAATACTTCCAAAGACCGGATTCCTACCGTCCCTATACCTCCCGAAAACTCAGAAGGTATAGTGCCAAGGGAGTGTCCATTCAGTAGTGAGCTCGATCTTTCTGCTGGTAAAACAATCACGTCATAGCGATCCCTAAGAGACCCAGCACGAAAGTCAGAATTTCTAATATTCTTAAACTGAAATTCGTACCGTTCCAACAACCATCTCGTCCAACCTTCGTCCATACTAGCCATCCAAGGCCGATAGAGACCAATTCGAGGCTGCTTCAGCACTATGCCACTAAGATTGCCACGCACAGCCTGGAGGGCATAATCGTCTACTAGGCTTTGTTGCTGATTGCCAGAAAGACCAGAAATTTGATATAACATTTTTCCATCTTGAGTTACTGACCTGACCGTTGCTCCCATATCCCAAGATCGGTTGAGGACTGCAAAAGTATTATTCTGAGAAGGATCTACCACCAAAGCAGAGCCAGACCCAACTAAACGTCCTGGTGGGGGATTAATGCCCGCAGCCACGGGATGACTGTCAAAACCAACACCCAGTGGCGAATCAAATCTTGATGCATCTGTGATTTCGTCATCCCAGGCCATTGGTTCCGTTGCGATCGTTACTTCTACATCCATCTGATAAGGAAGTGTCCAGCCTGCTGCGTCGTAAGGCTGTTCCGGCGGACCTCCAGGGTACTCCCTCAAATCCGGATAAATTTGAACATCCAAAACTTGTCTGGCCAGTTCGGCAAATTCCTGATCCATTGGAATGACCCATGTGCCAGCTTCGTAAGCGACACCTTCATGACTCACAGCTTCCTGGAGCTGCGAAACACGGATACCGTTGAAGGCCAATCTTCTAAGAAGCTCAACAGCAGCCACGGGGTCTCTCTGATCCTGCCTAACAAAATAACCATAGGGGGGCTCATTTCTATATTTGTCAATGATGTTTCTACCTGATTGATAACGGTTATACAGGAGATCTTCCCTATACTTAGCTGCATAGTCGAGCACTGCTACAGAGGCCGTGAGCATATAGTCAACTGCATCGCCCAATCTCCACCAGCCACCTTTCCATGGACTTGAGTAAAGAGATTCTACCCTGAGGTCGCGACGATTCTCAGGGAAATCCGAGAGAGTATAGAAATGAGGTGTGGCGTAACGGTAAAGTCCAGTCTCAGTCCAAAAAGAAGCCTGATTCTGCAGCATGGGCATATAATCCACATAGCCAGGGTACCAAGCGTCGAAAACTTTCTCCATATGAGTAGAGCCGACCTGGCCCTTTGATTCCAACAACTGAGCTATCGCCATACCTATCATGTTCACCTGTCGAGCCATGATAGGTGGAGTTTGGGTTGCAACAGGTTCGGCGAAAGGGGGCAACCAGATCCGAGTCGGAAACGGAGAACTCTGATGGTGCACATAGATAATCTGAGGTTCCCAAGCTCTCCAAGTTCTAGCTAGAACTCTTGATTCAACCATGTTTAACATGTAACCATCACGGTTGTTGTCATGACCTACATACTTCTGATAGAGCTTCGGCATTGGAGCTACTTCGAACGAGGTGCCAAGATTCGATTTATACCAATCAGCTATCATAGTTTGGCCGTCTGGATTCAAAGAGGGCCAAAGCACTGTAATCACATTCTCACGAATCGACTGAATGCGCTTACTCTCTCCTGTAACCAAATCATAAGCAAGCTGAATAGTGTGTTGAGCACCCGCCACCTCAGACGCATGCAAGCCACCGTTAACGTCTACTATCGCCTTGGCTCTCGAAGCCATCTCTCTAGCTTCAGAATCCGTAAGATGTCCCGGCCTGGCAAGTTCTACTGCTACCGATCGGTGCTCATCTAAGTTCGCCAGGTTTTCAGCGCTCGATACTACAGCGATGTACCAAGCTCTACCCTCCGATGTTTCTCCTGTCTTCAACAGCATCATTCGGTCGGTGGCAGCATCTAGAAGTCGAAAGTACTCAAGGGATTCTTCATATGTAGCCAACTGGAAATCTGCTCCAGGATGAAAACCGAGCACTGACTCAGGGGTAGGTATAGATTGTGCTTGCAGTGACGTAGCCATCATCAAAGCCAGCCCCAGTGTAGCGGACCTACTCGTTTTCCAGTGCTCTCGGACTCCTGACAAGATTCTCATCTGACCATATTCCTTTATCTGTAGATAGTTCTGTTTACCAACATTACTAACATTATGCACTTGACACCCACGGAATTACAAGCCAGCCTCTGACATCCGGTGAAGGGAGCAATTGTTCCTGGCTGGTATTGTGAGAGACAGTTTTGACCTCTAAGGAGGAATTCCAGTGCCATACTTCAGAATCACCATTCTTATAAGCTTTATTATCATTTCTAATCTTTCGCAATTGCTGGGCCAGCAGGAAAAGAAGAGCCCAATCAACCCACAAGATTACGGCAAGTGGGAATCCATCACTTCGGGTCAGTTTTCACCTGACGGAAAATGGTTTGCTGTTGAGGTTTCTCGTGTCAATGAGAAAAACGAACTTCAAATCCACAGAATAGAGGACGGCCATGTCATTACTATAAAGTTTGCGTCAAACTCCAGTTTTTCTACGGATAGTGAATGGATTGCCTACACAATACAAGAGTCTGTGGAAGAAGATACCAATACCCAACGAAAACAGATGGGCTACACGCATCTGCTATCAGAGACTTCCACCACGATCCCAGAAGTGGAGACTTTCTCATTTAGTGGGGAGAATACTCACCTTCTAGTGAAACGTTATTCCGCCGATGATAATGCTAGTATTTCTACGGTGATGGTCCAGAGCCTTTCCAAGGGAAGTAGCATCTCGTTTGCCAAAGTAAAAGAATCATCCTGGCAGAAATCTGGAGACTTACTAGCATTTGTGACCGAGGAGGAGGAAGTGGCGAACAGTGTGCAACTATATGAACCCAATTCAGGGAATCTCCGTACTCTAGAGGCTACAAGCTGGGAGTACACTGGACTCAAATGGAGAGATGACTCCAGTGACCTCGCATTTTTCCGGTCAGCGACTAACGATTCCCTGCCCCACACTCCGCAAACTATAATAATGTGCAGACATCTTCAGATAGATCCCGTTTGCTCCAATCTTGAGGAGACACTGGCCAAAGGGACTCTACCGGATCATAACATAGTTTCTTATCGCCCCATCAGTTGGTCCGAAGATGGATCTTCTCTTTTTTTTGGTGTGAAGGCAGCCCCAGTTGAAATGGAAACATTAGCCGAAAGCGAAACATCCGAATCAATATCTGAGAAACCAGAAGTAGAAATATGGAATTCTTTCGACCGCCGTGTGATACCAGAACAAAAGAGAGATTCACTCGGAGATCAAAAGCGAAGCGATCTGGCTGTATGGCATCCTAATGAACGCAGGCTTTTAGTCCTTACTGATGATTCGATGGATGATCCTCTCTTACATGCAGGAGGGCGAGTGGTCACAGCAACCGATCAGACACCTTTTGATTTCGTCTCTATGTTCGGAAGACAAAAGGAAGATGTCTATGCCATTGATCCGTCTTCTGGACAACGCCTGGCAATAGCCAGTGCAGTTGCTTTCCCATGGCAGGTGAGCCCAACTGGAAAATACCTGTCTTATTTTGGCAGAGGAGCCTACCACATTGTCGACCTGTCATCTGGGATAGAATCTACAATTTCCAATGCAGCATTAACTGACTTCAACAACAGAGAATTTGACCATCCTGTCGAAGAAAAACCTCCCTTCGGGGTTGCAGGATGGTCCAAAGACGGACTATCCATCGTCGTGTATGACAAATATGACATGTGGCAACTGGATGTCACTGGTTCAGCTACCAAACTAACCAACGGATCGATGGACCAAATCATACACCGCTACATCGACTTGGATGATGAAGATGGTATAGATTTGGAAAAAGATCTGTATTTGCAACTTGAAGGAGAATGGACGTTGAACCATGGATTCGCTCGATTGCAAAATGGAAACGTTGAAGTCCTTCTTTATGAAGACAATAACCTCAATCAATTATGCCAATTTATGTTGAATAGCTCAGCT
>DUCW01000044.1:11499-15011 GCA_012959595.1 Gemmatimonadota bacterium | reverse complement strand
AAGCAGAAATATACGCCTACATGGCTCAGGATTTCGATGATCCGCCAGATTATTTCGTCGCCAACTCTTCCCTAAAGAATACGAAGCAGATTACAAGTATTAATAGATTCCATAACGATTACGATTGGGGGAAGAGTGGATTGGTGCAGTACAAGAATCATAGGGGAAAGCAGCTAAAGGGAGCTCTCTTCTATCCAGCCAACTATGATCCCTCTCAGACGTACCCTATGATCACATATATCTACGAGAAAAGATCCCAAAGTGCTAAACAATACCTATCTCCGTCCGAACGAAGTTACTACAACTGGGCTGTATGGACCTCATTGGGATATTTTGTATGGCAACCTGACATTGTTTTCGATGCTAGAGACCCTGGAATTTCATCTACCCAAACAATGGAACGCTCGATCCAAGCCGTCATCGAGCAAGACATCGGTGTCGATCCTGCTCGCATCGGACTCATAGGGCACTCCTGGGGCGGGTACCAGACTGCCTTTGCAGTGACAAATACAGACATTTTTGCGGCAGCAGTTGCTGGTGCACCACTAACAAATCTAATCAGCATGTATGGTTCTATCTTTTGGGCCAGTTCACAACCTGAATCTGGACATTTCGAGACGGGGCAAGAGAGAATGGAGGTCCCCTATTGGGAGGACCTCGACGCATACATTAGGAATTCAGCCGTCTTCAATGTAGAGAAACTGAACACACCTCTGATGTTAGAAGTCGGGGATGCAGATCGTAACGTAGATTGGCGCCAAAGCATCGAATATTACAATGCAGCACGCCGTGCTGGTAAACCCTTGGTAATGGTCGCGTACCACGACGAAGACCACGGACTGCGCAAAGAAGCAAACCAGATCGATTACCATCGAAAAATTCTACGATGGTTCGGGCATTACCTCAAAGGAGAGGAAGCTCCTGATTGGGTGACGGCACCAATACCTTATCTGCAACAAAAAAGATAGAGTTCGAAAACTTGAAGGGTTGCCAGACTATATGTCCAGCAACCCTTCAATATATCTTGAACTCAAAAACATCTCAGAATGAGAGTAAGGAGTCTTCAACCACCAGGATGCAGATGGAAGCTCACGCGTGTGTTCTCCCACATCATAGAAAAAGTCCCCATGGTATTTTCAACAATGGGGTTGTAGTCATATGACATCGTTTCAACCATTTCATCCGTTGCTTCAGGTACAACCTTGAAACTACCGATCTCGGTTGAACGTACTTCATCAGTTATTGGGATTCCCCACCGCTCATGATTAGGATTCACAAAGATTTCCCATTCATCCTCACCAGGAATTGCATACAGCGAATATGAACCGGCCTCTAAGAACACTGGGTCCAAAGCCATAAACGCATCAATGTTTGGTCCACCAGTAGGAACAGTTCCAAGAAGTGCAGGAGCGGTCAGATGCAATGTGGTAGGTTCGTTGGCCCCAGCTCTCCAAGGACTCCCGAAGGGTACTAGACCACCCATTACTTCTCTATCACGTGCAGAAGGCGCTCCATAACAAAGCCGGCCTACCCCATTTTCATAATCCACTGTGACGTCGAGTAAAGGACTCGATCTCCCCGATACTTCTTCTGGAGTTCCCCTCTCCGGATACCTTTCCGTTGCAGGAGCAATCCGACATTCCGGATACGTTACTGCTGAACTCATAGAAATCGCTCCATCTTCTCCACCATCTGAAGTACTGTCACCAGGACTACAGGCTATCAGGCCAACTGTCCCTAGAAACAGTGGCAACACAAATGCTGTCTTTATACGCATAATTCTCCTACCCAGTAAAAGTTGCATCCAACTCACATATAAAAGTTAAGAAATTAAAGGATTTCAGCAAACTCCTTACTGAAATGTTAAGCCTTCTTCATTTCCTGCTTCAGGGCTTCGACAAGGCGGTCAATCTCTTCCTGGGTGTTATAGATATGCGTTGATATCCTTATCGCATTATGTCCATCTCTTTGGTGCTCATCGACATGGATTCTGTGTTCTTGAGCCATCACAGAAACAAAATTGACCGCATCGATACCTCTCGCTTCAAAGATTGTGGATCCTGGACAAGAAAGCTTTGTGGAACTTGCACTGAGCACCTGCACGCCACCCAGTTTTTTCAGAGATTCTTTCAAATAATCCGAAAGAAATCTGCACCTATCTTCAATCCTGTGGAGGCCTATAGAAGTGAGTATGTCCAATGCTGTCTCTAATGCTGCATAAACCGGCAGACTTACAGTCCCTGGAGGGGCATAGGCGGGTGCCTCCGTGGTCGCATCAGCTGAAAAAGACGTTTGAATTGCACTACGGCCACTCTGGCTTACGAAAAGAAATCCAGTCCCGATGGGACCTAACATCCATTTGTGAAGACTCGCCGAATAAGCATCGCAACCGATATCAGCAAGGTCTATCGGAAACTGTCCCACTGCCTGAGCTCCATCCACCAGAGAGAAAAGTCCATATTCTTGTGCCAATTCAACAAGTTCTTTCACTGGGTATAAATGTCCACCTCGTGTAACATGACAGAATGAAACAGCTTTGGTTTCTGTTTTTATAGAATTTCTTATCCTATTTATTACGTCATCCTTAGACGTAAAAGGACTCGGAATGAACACCTCCGATACTCGGATTCCATCGCGATCCTCACGGACCCTCCAAGGCCTATAGCCTGCTGGATGTTCTTGAGTAGTGATCAATACTTCATCTCCCGGATGAAGCCTCAAACCCAGACTTTGAAGATACAGGCCTTCGGAAGCATTCCGAGTTAACACAATTTGACTGTTCTCTACGTTAAATATCCTAGATAACTGAGGTTTGACACGTTGAGTGATAATTTCTTGAAGCATCGTTTTTCCAGCAATGGGATCTTTTGAAATAGCCCTATACCCCCTAGTGACAGCCTGCACTACTTCCAAAGGTGGTAGACCCAGGCTAGCGTTATTCATATAGACAGAGCCCTTATCGAGGATGAAACTTTCCCTGATATCCTTCCAGCTATGATCATCTACCGATTGAGGTGGAGAAATCACCGCCTGAATTGACCCTTCTCCAATAAGGCTTTCCTGAGGATAACAAGCATACATCGTACTCAAAGTCCCAACACTTCCAAGCTGAAGAAAATCTCTGCGACTAAATCCACCTAGATTCTGGCCTTTCTCCGCATCGGTCACTTGATCATCTCCTAACACAATTTTAAAGATGTGCCACTGGCCTAAGTCCGTCAGCAACCTCTCCTGATTAGTCTATTTCTGCTTTTCAGGAACTTTCCAGAATTCTTCATTTTTCTGGGCACTGCTAGCTACTTCTTGAGAGTACAGTGCTGAATTAAAAAGGATCTTAAATGTACCGAATGGCTGACCTCTCCATTGGGGTCTTAAACCCAAAAGAACCACCCTGCCATCTCCATGGTATACCTCCATAGCCGCAGCAAAACCTTGAACATGTTCCTCGCCGAGGAAATACCCAGATAGCAGTGGAGAACCGCTAGAGCCATACTTGGCCAGAGCTGTGCCTT
>DUCW01000044.1:0-11467 GCA_012959595.1 Gemmatimonadota bacterium | reverse complement strand
ACCCTCTTTGCCTGTAAAAACTGGACTGGATCCGACAAACATTTTTGCTCGTTCTGGCATGCCAGCCATGATAGGATGAGACTTATCTACTATGATCTCAGCAATTGCACCCCCCACAAAATATTCCTGGCGAGGAATATCGGCGACCACATTACTTACAGGAAGGTGGAGTTCATCTATAGCAAAAATGCTAGAACGATTAATCGTAACTAGAGTCCCTCCATTCCTAACGAATTTATCAATTTCGCGAGCCCCGTTTGCATCAATCCCTCCCGAGTATTTAGGAGGCACAGATCCCTTGGCAAACCCAGTCATGATCTGGTCACGACTCATATCCGCAATGACAATCACATCATATCTAGAATTAAGTGACCCAGCCTTCACATCAGCATTATACAGGCTCGTGTGTTTTATCTGATACATTTCTAGAACCCAGCGTGTCCACCCTTCATCTGAGTTGGCTACCCAAGGACGATACAGGCCAATCCGCGGTTGCCTGATCGATAGCCCCGAGGTAGCTCCTCTTCTTGCTCGAAGAGAGAAGTCATCCACAAGGTTGGCCTGGGAGGATATCGACATGCCGTTGATGAGCCATTGTCCACTCTCTGGGTCCACAGCAATCTTGGAGGCGGGCAAAAACCGAACGTCTGCACCTTCTTTCCAAGCACGTGAAACAGCACGGTATGAATTGTTTTCAGATGGACTTAAGTATAACGCTGGCCCACTGCCTGCAATCACCCTTTCGAGAGGAACTACAGCACGTGCTACTGGGTGACTATCGAACCCTACACCTGGCGGAGAATCCCAAGTCTGAGCATCGACCTGATCATCCCAAGATAAAGGATCATCTTCAAGTTTCACTATCTTGCTTCGGACTTCCTCATTTAGCGGAGTAGTTAACTCCACCACCCTAACATCGAACTGATAGGGCAAGGTCCAACCTGAAACGTCATAGGGCTGCTCTGGTGGTCCCTCTGGATATTCTCTGAGATCTGGATATTCCTGTACAGAAAAAAGCTGACGTACGAAGTTCGCGTTAGGTTGATCCATTGGAATGACCCAAGAGCCCTTAGAATGACTGATTCCTTCAACGGAAACAGTCTCTTCAAGCTGACCTATTTCAATCCCGTTAAAGGCGAGCCGTCTAAGCATCTCTACAGCGGCTAACGGATCGCGCTGTTCTTGAGAGATAAAGTAGGCGTAAGGTGGCTCGTATCTATACTGTTGAGTGACATCTCTAGCAGCCTGAAAACGATTGAAAAGAATATCTCTCTTGTATTTCGCCGCTACGTCCAAGACCGATATCGAAGTGGTCAACATATAATCAACAGCATCTCCTATCCTCCACCATCCTCCTCTCCAAGGACTAGGATAAAGAGATTCAGGTCGCAAATCTCTATCCCTGGAAGGAAAATCATCGATAGTATAGAAATGTGGTGTCGCATAGCGATATAGTGCTGTTTCTGTTAATAACGAAGCTACATTATGGAAATTATTTGCATGGTCCATGAAGCCTGGATACCAATTATCAAAACCGTCCCCATATTGGTATGCCCCTTCTTGACCCCTCTCCTCCAAAGCCTGAGCCATTGCCATGCCAATCAAATTGACTGTCCGCCACATCAAGGGGTGAACATTCGGACTAATCGGTTCTGCAAAAGGTGGGATCCATATCCGTGTAGGGAAAGGTGAACTTTGATGGTGGTTATAAATGATCTGTGGTTCCCAATACCGATCCACTCGAGTAACTACTCTCGACTCAATTTGATTGATCATGTACCCATCACGGTTGTTGTCGTGACCTACATACTTTTGGTATAAGAATGGGGTTCCAGCGGTCTCATAAGGTGTACCTAGATTAGATTTGTACCAGTCTGAAACCATTGTTTGACCATCAGGATTTATACTGAACCAGAGAAGCAGAATCACATTGTCCAGGATTTCAGCGATTTCTTCATCTCCATCGCCGGTCACTAAATCATAAGCAAGCTGGATGGTATGCTGAGCGTGGGCTGCTTCAGTCGAATGAAGCCCGCCATCGATATGCACAATTGCTTTACCTTCTATTGCCAATTTTCTTGCATCTTCTCTAGTCATATTATCTGGTGGATAAGCCAGTGTTTGGCTGATCTGCCGATAATGCTCCAAGTCCTTCAAATTGGAGCTAGAAGAAATGACTGCTAGGTACCAGGGCTTGCCATGACTCGTTTCACCAACCTGTTTCAACTCAACCCTGTCAGAAGCATCCGCCAGTTCTTGAAAATAATCGAGAGACTGTTCGTAGGTCGCTAGCTCAAAATCTGCTCCTACTGGAAAACCAAGGACCGACTCTGGAGTGGGTATAACTTGGGCTATTGTCGGTACTGGAAAACCTACGGTTATCAAAGCAACCGAAACACACTGTAAAGCACGTATTCTAGAATGTTGTTCAAAGATCATAAGTTTTTTTCTCTTGCCATAGTTAGAACCTAAGTCGATTAGAAAACTCCTTCACTTCGATGACGATTCAACACCCAAAACCATTCAACGTCGACACCTGCAATTACCGACCTGGTCGAATCAACTGACTCTGATGTAAATTATCATAAAAATCAAACATTTCTCTGTTATAGTCAGGTTTCCTAGCATATTCAAAGGCTTCGATGATCTCAAACAGCATCGAAAGACGTTGAGGCATCGCCAGATGCTCAGAAAGATCTCCACGCTCTAAGAAACCCCTATTACAAAATTGCTGGGTCTTTCGAAAATACGATTTTATGAGTCGCCTAGAAGCATTCGTTTCAAGTGCCTCCCGTTTTTCTTGATTTAGGTCAGAATCAACCTGATCAATTTTTCTAAAAAGATCTTCCGCCCATCCTGGTCCCTTGGTCGCTTTCCAATCCCTCACTCTATTCGCCGCGAGGTAATACTCTTGCGACCAAAACTGGTCGTGGAGATGTGACATCAGAATACTTCGGTCGAAATTTTTTGGAATAACCATCTAAACCCTACGCAGGCGGAAAAAACAGTTTGTGTGAATGAATAGCAATCATTGATTAAGAGTTTTAATGTATCCCAGCCATAATGTCCACTAGTAAGGAGCAACATTGCATTCAGCCTTAATCAACAAGATCGGAAAATCAATTCGCCTGCTCGCTCCCACTGCAATCTTCATATGTATGACTGCTTGTTTCGACAAGGTTTATGTTCTCTCGATTGGAGATATCGGCTACAGTGAGGAGGAACTCCTTGGACTGAGTTCTGCAGGCCGACTAAAGCTCGCAGAAATAACGGCATTTGGTCTCGCAGTATCCCGGGAAGAGACCGATCGAATTCTAACACCTCTCTTAGACAAGACCCTGAACCGAGCCTTGGTAAAACAACTCGCGGCCGAACGTTTCGTAGAAGCATCTTCGATCAGCGAACCAGAACTAAGTGCTCACTACTCAACCAACCCTTCAGTCGAACTAGTGGTCCGACACATTCTGTTTTTCTCTGAGCGCTGGCAACCCGCATCACATCGTGACAATGCTCGCAATAAAGCTGAGATGGCACTCCTAAGGATCGAAGCTGGTGATGTCTTTCCAGAAATAGCAGCGGAACTTTCAGAAGAACCTGGTGCAGAAGGGCGACAAGGTCTTCTGAAACCAGGACGAGACGGATCATGGGTTTCAGAATTCTGGAATGCAGCGGTGGCTTTGGAAGTCAATAGTATCAGTTCTGTTACTGAAACTCAGTACGGATTTCATATTCTACGTTTGGAAGGAAAAACAGAAATTCCCTTCGAAGAAGTCAGACCCTCCGTGGTCTTACAGGTGGCAGACCTCATGGGATTCAGGAATGAGGTTCCGTCAAAACTTACTCTGGAAGAAGCGATTGCTGCAGGAATGACTATTCCTGACGAAATCTCTAATGAGCTGACTCGCGACTGGCAGGAACAAACTCTCAGATGGGCAACCTTTTTAGGATTCGAAAATGGCCTCAGCAATGAAGAAATAAAAAGTCTGGCACAAATCGCCCTTGGTTCAACCGGGCAAAATGCCACTATCGCTCGTAATCAACTGAATGATGCAAGGGATTTGTTGCTAAATGCCTATTCTATAGTCGATCGCCTAAACCCTTGAATTCAAGGCCCTGGTCACACCAAACAGTACCATGACGAACCCAGAATTTTCTGGGATTGATTAAAAGATGAACGCTTCTTTTAAATCCAAACTGGTGTTCCTGAGTTTTTTCTCAGGGTACTTCCTGGCACTATGGTTCCTATGGGACACTCCCGTGATCTACCCCATAAAAATCTTCGTCGTTTTCCTGCATGAGATAAGCCATGGAATGATGGCTCTAGCAACAGGTGGCCGAATAGATCAAATCATTCTTGATCCCAACCAGGGTGGGGCTTGTTACTGCCCAGGAGGAGAACCATTCATGACTCTAACGGCTGGATATTTAGGAAGCCTGATCTGGGGAATATTCCTAGCAGTTGCTGGGAAACATAAAAAGATCGATGCCAGGCTTCTGACTATGTTTCTGAGTATTATCGTCATAGCCCTCACTATGGCTTACATACACAATTTTTTCGGTATCCTGTTTGGTCTGATTTTTGGATTAGTCTTACTCTTTGTAGCAGTCGAATTTTCCAAGTCTCAAAATCAGAAAGTTCAATTAATCCTGGGGTTGACCAGCTGTCTCTACGCTATCTTAGACATCAAGAGCGACATACTCGATCATCCTGGACTCAGCTCCGATGCAACCATGCTGACCAACCTCACAGGTGTGTCTGTGGTTTTCTGGGGAACTTTGTGGATAACCCTAGCTCTTTTTAGCTCCTTCAAGTTGATTTTCTGGCTCTACAGAAATCCCTGAAAGCCAACAAAAGAGTTGGCACCTGCTCTAATTGAACATAGGAATATTTTACCTTTGTTTATCTGGAATGATGACATAATCAGTACTTATAGAAATGTCTTACAGGAAGTGCTCCGGTTTTAACTTAAAACAAAGGATGTGGTCAATTGTCTAATTCACTAACTCTGCCTTGTTTGGCAACGGGCAAGCGATCGCCGCTTCGATCTCGAAGGTCGTAATCAGCCTAACCTAGTGTGTGCCATTGGCGGATATCGTGCCAAATACTAGCAGAAGAAAAGGCCCGATTGACAACCTGAACTAAACTTATAAAATCTAGAAATAATCTGGTTGATTCCCACTTTTCCATTTTATATTGCAACCGATACTAGGTTTTTGCACTCCACAAAACTCCTCACCCTGGAGTGCCAATTTAATCGCTCTTCCTAGATCGACCCCAGTAATAGCCACGTCATTACTGGGACGACTATTGTCAAACTGACCTCTGTAAAAAAGTTCTTGTTTATTATCGAACAGGAAGAAGTCTGGTGTACATGCCGCTCTATATTCTTTAGCTACAGATTGATCTTCGTCTATGAGGTAGGGGAAGGTGTAGCCTGCTTTATTAACCTCCTCCGCCATCCGGTCCGGATTATCATCAGGATATTGAGTGAAATCGTTCGAGTTAATAGCTACCGCTACAAGACCCATCTCTTGATACTCTTGAACTAAGCCAGCTAGATCCATCTGTAAATTCTTAACAAATGGACAATGATTACAAAGAAACATTACCAATAAGGCGGGGGCACCTTCGAAGGCTCTAAGTGAGACTAAATTACCCTGAGTATCTGCAAGAGAAAACTGAGGAGCACTCATACCTAACGGAGCCATAGCTGATCGTGTCTCTACCATATGTCTCTCTCCCGCAAGTCGAACTCGATAATCTTCCAGTCTCTTATTTCTTTTTGATCCCCATCTGCTCTGGCAGAGTAAGGACTTTCAACACCTTGAACTGTCTTGGTCCCATAGGAAGCTCTACAGTCACTTCTTCATTCTCCCGAGCCCCCATGAGTCCACGGCCAATTGCGGATGACATAGAAACCTCACCACCTCCAAGTTCTATCATATCACCCGCTACAATAGTCACCTGAGTTTCTTTCTTCATCTCTAAATCTCGAATATCAATTTTGGATCCAAACCCTATTCGGTCGGAGGGCATAGCACTCACGTCAATTTTGGACAGTTCGCTCATCCTACCTGTTAAGTGTCCCAACCTCGCCTGGACGAACTGCTGACGTTCCAAAGAAGATTTATACTCAGAATTTTCTCGCAGATCCCCTAACTCCACGGCTTTCTCAATACGTTCCGGAAGAATCACATGCAGTTCGTGGAGAAGCTCTTCTATCTCACCTTCAAGTTTTTCTCGAATCTCATCTAACATTTATTTGAACCCCTTATTACCCAAAAAATCACCTTGAAAAAAGATATGTGAATTTAAGAAGGATACGCCTGTTCCTCGATCCCAGACCCGTTCCCAGACCGTGGTCTCTCGAATACCAATCCTGACTCAGTTCATCAAAAACAAGATAAATGTCACTGCCTGGTCGGTAAATATAGTTAAAACGGGCACTCGTGCTCCATTGTTTCGTCAAAGAGTTGTATTGAGTAATCGTTCTGAGGGTCATCACTGGAGACAGTGCATAGTCCACCTTCAAAGCACCAACTCGTAAAGTGAAGTCTCCAGTTGGAAGATCGACTTTATTTTGCACGTACTGACCTTCTGTGGATAACCGGTTCCCTAAACGAACTCCGAGTTTCAGATCTACATCGGTCCGTGTTCCATCAAAGAAGGTCTGGGGTGAATAAGTCATGGTTGAATAAACTTTCCTGGATGGATCTGTGTTGTACATGAATCGCCAATCACCGAAATTATAATCGCCGACTGGTATGACTACACCTTCCTGCACCGCAAACGGCTTGTCCAATCTTTCGAAACTAGCGTTATACATCACTATTGCACTTGCTCCACTTTCAAAGCCCATACCAAGCATGTAATGAATACGCCTGGTTACAAGCTTATTACTCTGATCTGTGGTGTTGGTCAGATTAATCATCGGCTGCAAGAGTCGAATTCCCAACCTGCCCGGACGAGGGGTTGGTTCAAAATGGAATTTTGAGGTACGGATACCATTTCTAGGTACGAAGCCCACTTCTGGATTAAAATTCTCTCCGAGATCCAAGTAGGATCCATACACATTCCAGTTTCTATCCAAATAAGCTACATGCAAGCTCGATCCCATATCTTTACCTAACATCTCAGGCGTTGACGTCTTAGATAAGAATCCCTGTATCGTTAGATTTTCCTGAGGTACCAACGTCATGTCAGCTGCGATAGTTCTATTGAAATGTGTATCTCCAATGGTCTTTTTATTAATTACCATACCTCCAACCTTGGAGCGGCCCATTATATCTCGGCTATAACGAGCAACAAGGAAATTGTCTCCTTTCTTGCCAAATGCTTCATCGGTCTGAATATCCATCAGAGCGATATTATTCCGCCCAACCTTACCCGTAAGACGAGCTCCTCCTAAAATTGGAACTTGATCACCAGTGGTTGTCAGTCCGATCCGACGACTAAAAAATAGATCGGCTGTGCGACCAACAACACTTACCGCCCCTATGTTAAACTGACCAGCGTTCTCTAAGAAAAATTCTCTTTTTTCAGGAAAAAACAGTGGAAATCTCGTGAGGTTTATTTTCTCGTCGTCCACCTCTGCCTGAGCAAAATCAGTATTTACAGTTACATCAAGATTGAGCCCTGCAGTAACACCGTATTTCAAATCCAACCCGAAATCTCCATGGCTGGAATTACTGGTCTGGCCGCCTGCCTGATTCCTCGAGCCTCCAGCCACGAGGAATGTTTTTACCCGAAGGTCCATTCCTCTGCTCAAATCTTCCATTCCGACTATATTTCCAGCCAAACTAACCCTGGTGAGGTCATACGCCTGAGGAATGGGTGCCCAATAAACTTGCTCATTTTTTCTTCTAATGTTCCGCTTGAAGTTTACACCCCAGACCTGTCGACTTACTTCGGGAAATCTCAATGTCACCATTGGAATGGCAATCTCAGCTGTCCACCCTTCTGCAGTGATTCGGGTTCCGGCTTCCCAAACTCCATCCCAATTGCGATTTATATTCGGAGAGGGCCAGCCGGGCCGACCACCCTCCCCCTCTTCAAATACCTGTTGTTCTAGTTTCGCTCCCAAGGGGCTCACCACAAACATATATCCTGACCTGGAATCTTTGAAAGTGTCCAGGATTAACGCAAAATAATCCTCATCCAAGATCCGATCAGAGTCTCTTCTCATCTCACTCGAGACTTCCCCTTCCAGGTCAGAGTCAAAGGCACGTACACCTAGGTAGAGGGCATCGTCATCATAAACAACATATACCTGGGTTTCCTCACTTGCAGGAGATCCTTCTGAAGGCTCTTGTTGAACAAACCTTGAAATCCTGGGAGCTGATCTCCATATGTTTTCATCTAATATCCCATCAATTACCGGAGGTTCGATCACTCTTTCAGCATTAAGCTCAGGAAAATTCGAAGCTTGTTGAAGTCCTGAAAGGGAAAGTGTCGATGCCTGAATAGAAAAAAACACTAGGCCCAGAACAGTCTTTGCATGGAATCTCTTCAGAATGCTCCTGAACAAAATGGGAAAAACTGACTGATTCGGAGAGGGTGACATTTTATGGGTATAGCCTTGATTAGGTCTTCTATTAGACGACAAAATTAACTCTAGATGAACAAAAACAGACAGAAGATGAGCAAAACCTACCAGAGTTACAAGAGGTCACTCTCCGACAACTTCCACAGACAAATAAGTAGACGCCACAAGACGTCCCCACGTTAAACCTCAATCCTCACTGTCACACATTAAATTAAGTTCGCAGGAAAACCTCACTAGGGTTAGGGCACTCAAGTGAGTCTTCTCCCCATCCATCCAAATCTAAACGAGGTACTTTTTCATGGTCGAAAGAACCATATTGCAGTGTGCTAAACCCACGTGTGGATCATAAATGATCAGTTTCGTTCCTTGGGGACCCACCCTATCCCGTCTACTCCCAGCAAACACCATGAGTTTCAAGGCAACTTCCTTTAATTTGTCGTTTTTGGGGGAATCGGAAGTTTCACCTAACAATAAATCATTCAAGGGAACCCGTTCTACCGATCCCTCAGAAAAACAAACCATCAAAAGTGCATTTAGAACGTTGTGAGGGAAATTGAAGTGGAAGGCCAAAGGAGAGTAGTTCTCCAATGTAGGTCGGTAGGCAGCAAACTCTGTAGCCAGCTCTTCAGCATATTCAGCGAGAAGCTGTTGTAGCACCTGATGTTTCTCAAAATAGAGTGCAAGAGAAACTGGAGGAGGTGTTTGAAAGAAAGCCCAAGGATCAGGAGTTAGTCCATTCAGCAGTGCCTTTATGATTTTCTGTCGAGCTTGGTTTTCCATCCCACTCCTTCGAAGGCGAACATACTCCTCCATCAGTGTGGTCAAAGAGTACAGCAACCAAGGATAATCTCCCGCGTTATCAGCACGCATCTTCACAACATCGCGACTGTACATAGCACGTGAGCCCCACCTCAAATGGCCCCCTAAAACCGCAGTACTAATGAGAGAAAATCTTACCTGGCGTTTAGTATCAAGAGTCCAGATTTTCTCAATTAGTGCATCGTAAGCTTGATCGCTCGGATGGTACTGGGAAACTGCCATAACCAGAAGAGTCTCAGCGTTTTTAACAAATTGATGACCACTTCCGTAAGGCCCCTGAAGCCACTCAAGTAACTGAGTGATTTTATCAAAATTCTCCTGTGGTTGATCGTTATCCCAGGACCGGATAGAGCAAAGAGTCAGAACATGAAACAAGTAGATGTCTAACAACAGAGATAAACAGGCTCTTTCATCCTGGTCCTTAATGCCCATTCTAGTAACGTGATCGACCATCAGTACCGGAATGTTGTCATTACTGAAGGTATGATCACTATGGTTCCAGGAGTGAAAAACCTCGAAACCTTCAGCTTTAGTCCTATCATCCAAGGTCTTCACCACATCCCCTAATGAAAAGAAGCTACCAGATGATTTGAAGGTGTGAAGCTTCATACTAGACCTTAGAGCATTCATCGCTCTAGGGAATTCCCCGGTTTCCAGCAATTCATCTATAAATTGATTTCGGAAAGAGCCTCTCAGTAATGACTCTAAGATGGCGTGAGCAGAGTGAAGAGTACCGTCAGTTGTTGATTCGCCAGTTCCTTCCATTCTATGGAGATCCTTCTTCAAAAAATCCCAAGCCCTTAAGATTCAATCAAGTTAACGGTGAAAAATCTATATCCAACACTGTTTCACACCACCTGGCCTTCTTCAACAGACTTTGGTCACCAAACGATCGGCCTATCAACTGAACTCCCAAGGGCAATCCAGCAGATGAAAGGCCCGATGGTAAAGTCAGTGCAGGCAACCCACAAGCACTCCATGGTCCCTGAAACATACCATTGCCCGTAGTAGTAAGGTCAGCCGGGGCCGGAGAAGGAGTGCTGGGGGTCAGAAGTACATCTACTTCGGTTGCCAAATATTCCATGTCGGTCTTGAATGCAATCTGCCTCTCAAGAGCTGTGGAATACTGTTTGCTGCTCCTCTTTAATCCGCTCTCTATAGTGGCACTCAGTAGTGGACCGTAGGACGAAGGATCTTTTTCAAACATACCTCGATGAAATCTGGCCCCTTCTACTTCTGTTATGACTTTCTGATCGCGAATGAAATTCTGGAAATGTTTCGGCAATCTAACTTCATCTACAATCGCCCCCGCAACATCTAGATTTGAGAGGATTTTATTGAAATTATCCTGAGTTTCTGCGTCTGACTCTTCCAGGAAAAAATCGCGTATGAATCCAATCCGAATCGCTGGAATTACCCCTTCGACAGACGAATCATCATCAATCTTTACAGAGCTCAATTCTGGATTCTTAGCACTCGGATCACGCAGAACCTCCCACAGCACAGCAGCGTCCTCAACGGATCGTGTCATCCATCCCACTGTGTCCGAAGAGGGGCTAAACGGTATCAAACCATAACGGTCCACACTTTCAAACGTAGGCTTAAACCCTACTATGCCACAGTAAGAAGCTGGACGAAGGACTGAACCCACGGTCTGCGACCCCAAAGCCGCTGGACACATTTTAGTGGCAACCGCCACAGCCGAACCACTACTGGAACCTCCAGGTGTATGCTCAGAATTCCATGGATTCTTGGCGGAAGACGGATCCGTCCAAGCAAATTCGGTAGTCACGGTCTTACCCAACATGATCCCACCAGCTTCTTTGATCAATTGAACGGATCTCGCATCATATTCTGGGACGAAGTCTTTGTACACCTCAGAACAAGCCGTAGTAGGAATCCCTTTGGTGAAAAAAATGTCTTTAAATCCTATGGGAACTCCTTGAAGTTTTCCGACCGCACGATCCAAGGCCTTTTGTTTATCATATTTCTTTGCAGCTGCTAAGACCCTTTCATGATCCACCCTTACCCAAGCATCAAAGATCGAATCAAGTTGGTCTATGCGATCGAGAAATGCCCTTGCCACTTCGACTGAACTCAGT
>DUCW01000043.1:1104-5463 GCA_012959595.1 Gemmatimonadota bacterium | reverse complement strand
CAATCTCGGGACAAATATTTGCCTTGGCTGCAGCTAGTATTTTGAGTTTTAGCGCTTTCCTTGGATCTGATTCTTTGTTGAGATTAAACCCCTGGGCGATTCTATTTCCAATTTTAGTCGGCTTAGTTCTGGCTCCATATCTTCTCAAATGGTTAGTAACGAAAATTTTGACCAATCGTATCGATGATACCACAATTATCCCCAGAGGCTGGAACAGGTTCACATTAAAATGGTTCAGCTTATACCTGTTAAACTGGATTCTCTATGTATTTTCTTTCTGGATTTTCTGTCACTCAGTTGGGTACAATTACAGCTTGCTGATTGTAGGACCAGCTTTTGCAGCTGCCTACGTGTTAGGTTATGTAGCCGTCTTTGTTCCAGCTGGACTCGGTGTCCGAGAGGCATCGCTAGTGCTGCTTCTCGGTTCGGTTATGATACCGGAAGAAGCACTGCTCCTGGCCGTACTGACTCGAATGTGGACTACTTTTGTGGAGATCGCACCCGGTATACCTTTACTGATGCGGCAACTACGCCTGAAAGAGAACAGCTCATCATGAACGAGTTACAAAATTATTTGGTCGTCCTTCCTACTTTTAACGAATCCGTTAATCTCGAACGAATTCTTTCGGAGATACTGGATCAAGATGAAAGAATTGATGTTCTAGTGGTCGACGATAACTCTCCGGATGGAACAGGAGATCTCGCTGATACCATAGCTTCGGAGAATCCAAGAATCTCCGTCTTGCATCGAAAAGAGAAACAAGGTCTGGGGTCTGCGTATCTGGAGGGGTTCAGTTGGGGCCTTCAGAAGAAATACAGTTATTTCATTGAAATGGACGCAGATTTTTCCCACCGACCACAAGATCTTAATGAATTTATTGATAAAAGTGTACGATATGAAATGGTACTTGGATCTCGTTACTTAAATGGCCGAGTAACAGTTATAAACTGGCCGATGAGCCGACTTTTGATCAGTTACTTTGGAAGTTGGTATGCTAGGATGGTCACAGGACTGCCCGTGCGGGATGCAACCGGAGGATTCAATTGTTGGCATAGAGAAGTTATATCTAAACTGGACTTCGGAAGTATTGAATCAAACGGCTACATCTTCCAAATCGAGCTTAAATTGAGGGCGTGGAGGAAGGGGCATACTATGATAGAAATACCTATTGTCTTCGAGGAACGAGAAGCTGGTGAGTCCAAAATGACTAAATCCATCGTAATAGAAGCCGTATGGAAAGTTTGGAAGCTTAGAGTTTTAAGCATGCTCGGTAGGCTCTAGTTCAAAATATGCCGATTCACCACCTGCTATATAGATGCCCACTGTGCAATTCTGAGACCAGTGTATCTGAGCCGGATCTTACATCTTGTGCGAATTGTGGCACAAAATTTTCTAAATCAACAAAGTCACAAATCCTTGTGCAGCCACAAAAGAAGGACCCGTATCTCACGTCAGCATTTTCATTAATAACCCGCATGGAAGAATATCTAAAGCTGGAGAGCGAGTTGATGGAAGCCCACCAAAACTTGCTCCGCTCAGAAGCAGTCCTTGGAACTGTTTCCGAGTATCTCCCAATGTACTGTGGAGGAAAGTTATTGGGCTATACAGAAGTAATTACCGAACAGATTTCAGGATTTCTACTGCTGGGGAACACATTAGAATTTGTGGATGAAAATGGGAAAGACATACTGCACCGATGGGACTTTGAACAATTGAATTCACTGATAATTAGTTCGAAAGCGATCCAAATATATGTAAGGAAAGAAGGACTTTACCAATTCAGGTTGATCAAAGATTCACCGAAGCTCTGGGAAGACAGCCTAAAGAAATCTGTCGAACGGTTTTATCTAGTACAAGGTTTGGAGGTGTTCACATACCAACCTGTTATTAAAACTAGAAAACTGACTGCTTGATGTTCTATCATTTTATGCGCTTTGTAGGGAGAATTTACTGGCGACTGCGGTTAAAGATTCAAATTGAAGGAGAAGCATCTATTCCTCTGGAAGGGCCCTTCATACTAATATCTAATCATGTGAGTAATATAGACCCTTTTATAACTCACATCTTTTGCCCTCGGCTACTTTTCACAATGACAAAGAGTTCAGTTTTTCGATTCAAAATTACCAGATTCTTAGCACCCAAAGTAGGTGCCTTTCCAACACGTCGCTTTCGAGTCGATCCGCAAACTGTCCGGGTCGCGCTGCGATTGCTAGGGGAGGGGAAACCGGTGGGTGTTTTCCCTGAAGGAGAACGATCCTGGGACGGAAACTTCAGAAAATTTAGAATTGGAACCATCAAACTCCTACTAAAGGCTGGAGTACCAGTAATACCATGTGGGATCAATGGGACCTATGAAATAGCTCCTCGCTGGGGAAAATTTGATTGGCTAGCATTCAGACTAAGAAAAGAGCGAGTTGTTGTTCGATATGGAGAACCGATACTCTTTGGAAATCACGATTCACGAATAGCTAGAGAGAAGGCCCTACCCGATGCAATGGAGCGAGTTGTACAAGCACTGAAAAGTGTCACGTGACGACTTTCAAACCTAAGACCATAGACAGTGGTTATTATGATAAAAGTGACTACCACAACAGGAATGCAGCACACCTTTTAAATCCTGAGAGTTCATTCCAGCAATACAGGGTGCAGAAAATCTTAGAGATTTATAATCCAGGCCCCGAAGAAACTATACTGGATCTTGGATGTGGATGGGGCACTCTTTGCTGGTCTTTGGCAGATAGGGTCAAACACATCACTGGCCTAGATTTCAGCGAAAAAAGTATATGCCTGTGCAACGAGGGACTGGAAAAAAAATCGTACCCAAATCTTTCTTTTCATCATGGCAATGCAATTGATACTAAGTTGCCACCAAAATCTTTCGATCTTGTCATTGCTGCTGATCTATTCGAACACTTGTACCCCGATGACTCCGAGAAAGTGGTCAGAGAGACCTATCGACTGCTCAGAAGAGGAGGTCATTTTTCAATATGGACCCCCAATAGAGGCCACATAATAGAGATCCTTAAGGCACGCAATATTTTCTTTAAGAAAGATGAGACTCACGTGGACTATAAATCCCTACAACGAATGTTGACCATGCTTGAAAGAAGTGGCTTTACAGTTGAAAAGCACCACTACGTAGAATCTCATATTCCACTATTTAAACATATAGAAAGAATATTTCTAAAATTCTTCCCTCCATTCAGAAGACGTATCGCCATATTGGCTCGTAAGCCCTAACTTCCCAGAACATTGCTGGTGTTGGGACAGGAATTTTATTAAGGGGGATCAAGTTGAGAGGTAGACATCCACTCAGATCAACAATCGTGGCTTGGGGGGTTCTCAATTTAGCTGCAGTCACTATTTCCTGCACAGATATCCAGGTGGTCGGAGGATCCCCCAGCTTTTTGATCGAAAATGTGACATTAATCGATGGAACTGGCGAGAACTCGGAGCTTACCGATGTCAGGGTCATTGGAAACAGAATTCATGCCATAGGTGATCTTGACGCTGGCGATGAAGAACTGGTTGACGGAACTGATCTTATATTGAGTCCTGGATTTATTGATACTCATAGTCATCATGATAGGAGTCTGCTTGAAGATCTTGATGCCCTAGTCCTATTGAGTCAGGGAGTGACCACTATTGTAACCGGTCAAGACGGAGGCTCTAGTATACCTATTGCTCAACTTCAAAAGACATATGAGGCTAACCCGGCTTCTATTAATCTCGCTTCCTACGTCGGCCACGGCAGTATCAGGCGGGAGATAATGGGCACCGACTACATGAGGCCGGCCACCACCACAGAATTGACCGCAATGGAAGAATTGCTAAGTCAAGAATTGAGTACTGGTGCTATGGGATTTTCAACCGGCCTGGAATACGACCCTGGAATTTATTCGAAAACTGCAGAAGTGATTTCCCTTGCTAGGATCGCTGCAGACCATGGAAAAAGATACAGTAGCCACATGCGTAGCGAGGACCGCAATTTGTTCGACGCCCTTGAGGAGACTATCGAAATAGGGAGAGAAACTGGTATTCCCGTGCATATATCCCACATTAAATTGGCGATGAAAAGCCTGTGGGGGAGGGGGGAGGAAGTTGTTGAACTTTTGCGAGCAGCTAGAAGGGAGGGCATACAAGTTACTGCTGATATATATCCTTACGAATATTGGCAATCAACGATGACAGTTCTTTTCCCAGACAGGAAATTCACAAGGGAAGCAGCAGAATTTGCCCTCAGCGAACTGGCACCACCAGAGGGGATATTGATCGATCGATATGAACCGGACCCATCATACGAAGGGCTGACTTTAGCTGAGATTTCGCAGATTAATAGAAAAGATCCGGTAACTACT
>DUCW01000043.1:738-1063 GCA_012959595.1 Gemmatimonadota bacterium | reverse complement strand
TATCTCGAATTAATCGCGCGATCACGGAAAGCCAAAGAATCGGGAAGTGGGGGAGGGGAGAGCATTATTGGAACCAGTATGGCAACTGAAGACATAACGACTTTGCTCGAATGGCCATATACAAACGTTGCATCTGACGGTTCTTCAACAAGTAGGCATCCGAGAGGATACGGAACATTTCCTAAAATTTTCAGAAAGTACGTCAGAGAGACTGGTGAACTGACACTTGAAGAAGCAGTGTACAAGATGACTGGGTTGGTAAGGGAAACACTTGGTTGGGAAGAGAGGGGGATCCTGGAGATTGGTGCAATAGCTGACATGGTAC
>DUCW01000043.1:0-620 GCA_012959595.1 Gemmatimonadota bacterium | reverse complement strand
CACAGGAGCTCATCCTGGGAAATGGATAGATCACTAAGTTCTAATGCGATTTAGAGTTCAAGTGATACATTACTATAACTTTATAACTGACTGTATATCAATAATATAAAAGATGGATCAACTCATTAAGAACAGATGGTTAATTTTCAATGCACTGTGGGTTGCTGCCCTTTGTGGGGCCTGCAACCCAGTGGGTCTTGCTCCTCCTGCAGATACCCCGACTCCGCTGTCTCGAGCCGATGAGAGACCCATTGCCGGTTATGATCTCACTCTAGTGAGTATGGCCGAAGTCGAACTACCTAACAAACTGGCCAAGTCGAATATCGGCAACCCACAGTCCTATGAGGAATTTGGGAAACGTTACGAGGTACTCAATAGCAGTGAAGGATTCCGGGAAAAAGGGATCGCTTCCTGGTATGGGATCGATTTTCATGGTCGGGCCACTTCGTCCGGAGAAATCTATGATATGTACCAGATCACCGCTGCTCACAAAACACTTCCATTGCCGACTTATGTAAGAGTGAACAACCTAGACAATGGGCGCACATTGGTGGTGAAGGTCAATGACAGAGGTCCATTCATCGAAGGGAGAATTATAGACTTGTCATATGCGGCAGCCT
>DUCW01000042.1:1469-5538 GCA_012959595.1 Gemmatimonadota bacterium | reverse complement strand
AATCTTCACGCGTGTTGATTACGTGTGCCATCGTAGTGATCCCTCTGTCATTAGTGTTGTATAGTCCATACATAATGGTGCCAGGAATACTTGACTTTCCTGAACGGTTCTTTCCAAAGAGCCCGACAATTCCACTCATGGAAGTAAAGTCTATTTTATTATCTTTTCCGTAGCCAAACGTATTATCAAATTCTAGTTGACGTAAACTCCATCTATTACCACGAGATTCTTTGATCACCACCCTGGTCATCAACTCATCAACGATTCGATCGACTTCTTTCCAGAAATCTTCATCATACGTCTCATCAGAAGCATATTCTCTCAGAAGCTCTTTATGAATCTCCGGTTGGTCTAAATTTTCGACCTTCACTTTGTTGTGAAGTTCGGCATTAGCCATATCGTTTTCGATCTGGTCGACCTTGTAAACAACCTCGTCTGCGAAATGTTCTCTTCGAAGGACGGTACTGAGCTTTCTTTGAGTCTTTGGATCAAATTGACTAGACGATTTAATTCTAAAGCGTGCACCTGCAGGAAACTTCATGCATTCATTTACGGTTTTCTGGACATTTCCCTGATATTCAACGGTTACAAAAGGGTTTTCATGAGCAACAGGGAAAAACTGCACGTCCCAATCATCGCTCCCACGAATATCCCAAAACAAAAAGCCTTTCTCACCTGATTCTCCGTAATTCTGTTGTATTGTCGAACCACAGTAATGTATCCTCCCAGCTTTGTCGATTTGTTGTCTTTTATGAATATCACCCAGCATCGTAAATTCAAACGGCCGGAAAAGATCCATTTTCGTGTCGCCGTCGAGCATCCAATCGGTATCAGTGTGAGAACCCCAAACTGCTCCGTGGTATACGGCTATATTGATCTTTCCCTTTTCGGGAACGACCCTTGAATATCCAGATTCATCGAAAGGGCTGTATATGCACCAATTGAATTCAGGATTATATGGATCAGGATACACCCCGCTGTCCTTGTAAAGATGAATCTTCCCAATGTTCAGAGCACGTAATATTGGACTAATCGCGTCCTGTCTGTCGGTGTTTAGAATTAGTCCGTCGTGGTTTCCAAGCATAACATGGACCGGAGCAATCCGGCTCATTTCAGAAAACCACCAATTTAAACAGTCAATTAACTCTGGGGAAATTCCCTGAGTTTTTGAATGAACAATATCACCGGCAACGAGAAAACAGTCTGGGTTTAATTCCCGACACTGTTCGAACATGTCCTCAAAGGACTTTCTATATTCCTCGTGTCTAGTAAGACCCCTCCAGTGGACGTCCGCAATATGAACTACTTTCATGTCATCTCACAACCTTTCTATCATTGTTTTCAACATACCAAATTGATTATTATATAATACCTTGTTGTTATATAGGTTTACAACATCTTTAGGATTTAAATCTCCGACATCGCCGGATTCTGTGTTGGCAAAACAAACATTGACGCCATAGCTACATAAAAGATCTGCGGTGGTGGCCTGTTTCTTCCAAGCATCCGGATCAAAACTTAAAATAACATCCATTCCATTTCTCACAATTTCCTGAAACAAAAGAGTATCCACGGAAAGACGGCTGCCCAAAATAGAGGTCGAATTTAGATAATAGCATTTCACCAGATCTAGTGGGCCTTCAACTATAAATAAATAGTCAGACTCCCAATCAACATCAATATCGTTAAAAATTATTTCCTTCTTTGATGCCTTTGCATTCATGTACTTGAAATCATTAGAAGAATCAATGGATCGGGCCGTCCAATAATTTAGCTTTCCTTCTCGATCGAACGATGGCATGATCGCTCGTCGCCTGAATTTAAAGTTACTGCTATATCCTATCCTGTATCTCCAAATTAGAGAATCTAAAATCCCTCTGGATATACAGTATTTGCGGATTTGGCAAGCCTCTGGATCCCACAGATTCTCCATTACCAGTCTGTAATCATCTGGTAATTCAACGGGGAGTTCTACTGTTTCGATCTTCTCGAATCTAAAATTTGAAAACTTGTCGTAATACTCGTGGACTGCAGATCGATCAAACATCTTGATAAGTCTGCCTAAATTTCTGCCTTTAAGATCACACACCCAACAATGATATAAATCCTTATCAAGCCGGATATTCATCTTAAGCTTATCACGGCGATTTGGAGGAGTACACTTTGGGCACCGGACATTTAGTTCGATGCCATTATTTTGTAATTTAGTGTGACCAAACACACGTTGGAGAAATCTTAATTTTTCATTCTGCATATAACTATTTTATCACTAGTCAATGCAGTGTACAATGTCCGGCCTTGGCGACCACATAAGCATCCGCCATGTCGAAACACTCGGGAAGGTTAATGATTAAACCTTTCCTGGGGCCTGATTTCAAAACCCTTGTAGGCCAATCAAAGTCAATTTGGGTTATGACCCAATTGAAGACTTGATCTTTTGTTTGAATACCACACTTTTTAGCAGGCCTAGTCTTGAGCCCAACAGACTTTCTGGCCTGGTTAACATTCAGTAAGCACGGTTCAATCCTGAAGTCCTCATAGGAAACATACTGTATGATACCGTTAAATGAAGCCAACTTAGTAATGGTGGCTGCCGACGACATCCCACGGGCAAACCTCTGTAAACACGCTTCAATAAAGATGTGCTCAATTGGATATTTCAAAAAAATCTCACAAAATTCAGTTGATGCCAATTTGGCCTTTAGAACAAGAGACGGTTGTTTGGATAGCGGAATAAACCCACAAGAGACAAAAGTTCCATCAATTTTCAGAACGGACCAACCTATAGTGGTGGTGCTGACGTCCAACCCTAGTATCATCAATAATCCAATTTCAATCTAAACATAAACCTGTCTTGATCTCTTTTCACTATCGGTCTCGAAAGTCGAGCCTTTGCTATAATATTAAGGTTTTCATCGTGAATGTTAACTCCTCCAATATACACAAATTTGTCGGTGTCGTCATTATCATAAGAAGGCTTCAAATCAACATATGTTTTGTTGTGAGATAGATTTACCATTCCTGGTTCACACGGAATATTCACTTCATATACATGCATCTTCTTTTCGCCGCTGAATTCAAGTCTGAAGAAGTCGTTTCCAAACTGATAAAGATGAGGATGACTGATAGCTATGATGCCAGATTCATAATAAATCTGGCCGATCTTGGTGTTATATGCAATCGAGCTGGTCACATCGGATCTAACTAGTGTACCATCGCCATTGTCTCTTATGTGACACATGACATCTGGATTTCTCGCGACAAGACCTGACATTCTCAAAGTACCAGGCTGAATCCTATCTCCATAATATAAAATTGGAACAGAAAAAATCGTTGACAGTGGACACACCCTGTCAAAATCGTCTACCTTGTTGTTAAATTCATAGATATTTGTAATCCCTAGAGATCCTGACCAAGCTTCATCTCCAAAAGCATAAAGACTATCGTATTCATCGTCAATATCTCCGCAGCCAGTCAGTTTTATAAAGCTCGTAGAAGAATCATAATACGGACTATCCGATGATGAAAGAATCCCATAGTCTGGTGAAAACTTACCATTGTCACAGGGGAAAATCAGTGCCGATCTTTGTGATCGAGTATATCCAGCAGCAGAAGAACCTGTCCAGCTAGCTGTGATGGCCGTAATATAATCACCACTAGAGACATCAACGCCAATGTTGGTAACGAATGGGGAAACACCTTGACCTTGGATGTGTTCTTTCAGGTACGAATGGACATTGATCATATCGACACCACCCATAAAAGCATAATTGGTATTGAAAGGTGCACCGCCAAAATTTGAGCTTGTAAGAGTTGAGCTTCCTACCGGCGCATCAAACCACTCTTCTGGATAGATGGCTCCAGTCTCTGGCACTAACGGATAATACTGTTGATAAGAGCTAGTGGTAAACAAAAGTGGCACGTAAAATTGCATCATGGAAGATGAAACCCCTAGATCCACACCTTTCTTAATGTTGTTAGTAACCTCAAAAACTGTTCTAGGGTAATTCCAGATCCTTAATTCGTGGAGCTCTGCGTCGAGGCCTGAATAAAATTTCGTTTCTTGGAT
>DUCW01000042.1:423-1402 GCA_012959595.1 Gemmatimonadota bacterium | reverse complement strand
CCGGACCAGGCACCCCAGGTTTCTACACCTTGGGCAGTGGCACCTTTGGTTCCAAAGATTTTTTTAGATGTTCCTGGCGAACCGGCGTATGTAGAATTACCGTTAAAAGCTCCAATGCACAGGGAGGAAGAAGTGATTTGATTCGTTACAGTGTTCGCAAAAGTCTTTCCACCCTCATCGCAAATATGTCCATTCACGACAAAAGAAAGCAAACCCTGGTTAAAATCTGGGCCCCATCTGATCGCACAAGAATTCCATTCATCGACCGAAACAATCTGTTCATCACTCTCGTGGGTCGAGCTTAGATGGCCGTTACCGCTGGAGGCTGGATGATCAGTGTAAACCGCGTCTCCGTCAAAGACGAATCTTAGTTTAAATTTTGTTGGAAGGTTGCTCTTGGTATTAAAGGAAGTGGGAACTAGCCATACTGCAAAATGATTCACATAGTGCATTATACAGGTCGGACCGGTGTTTCTCACCGTGGGCTTAAGCCAAAATTCTATTGTCCACCCTGTCGTGGGTGAAAGAGCGTATTCTCCGTATCTCGATGGATAAACGGCGGCAATTTCGTCAGCTACCGAATTACTGAAAAACTTTAGATTCTGAAAGTTTGTGTAATTCCAACCCTTAGAATTCCTACCATTGAATGGATCCATAATTCTGACGACGCGTTGTAAATACTTGCTTCCCGAAGAGAATGCGTTATTGTCAGCCTTTCTCATTATAATAGATTTGGTGTATGCATTTCTTGGATGCATTGGTAAATCAGAATAACCAGTGTGTGCATAGTTGGTATTCAACATGATAGCATCATTTTTAGCAATTTCTGGCGGCCACAGATCCGTGCTTTCGTCCGGACTGGCGCCATCGAGTAGAAGGGCTAAATTAACTTCATAGTTTGTTGGAAGGCCTCGTTCGGCATCATTTGCAAAATCGATGAATCCTTGTCCTGAACCGTAGTGAGAAAAATCACCAGCAA
>DUCW01000042.1:0-363 GCA_012959595.1 Gemmatimonadota bacterium | reverse complement strand
ATCTTGCGTATAGGCTCGATAGTCGTCCGTTCCCACTGGAAGAGCCTCAGCCAAGGTGGCAATATCCGTCAGCCTTTCATCAATATTATCTTTCTGCGTATCAGACCTGTTAGGAAATACATAAACAGAACCAGTAATCCCAATAGACTGAGATATAAAAAGTCTCTTTGGGCTAAACTTTACCGAATTAGAAAATACGTACCCTGGATCTATTTTAAAAATAGACATAGAACCCTCCTAGAAATCTAGTCGAACTCTAATCGTCAATTCTGTTTCATCGTTCTTTTCAATCGGTCTATTGAGTTTAGCAATTGCGACCGGCTTAAAAGACGAGTCTAGCAAGCAAATAGTAGTGATGAAAGT
>DUCW01000041.1:3638-5618 GCA_012959595.1 Gemmatimonadota bacterium | reverse complement strand
ACGGTCATTTATTATCAGTAAGGCTCCGGATGAACGGGTCAGAGGAAGGATCCGTGAAGCTAGGTTAAGAAGTTCGTTGGCGTTTGCAGCTTTATCTCGAAGTTGGATCATCCCGGCCCCTGCTCTCAAGCATTCACTGATGACGTTCATTAGGCCCGCCGGTTTAGCGAGTTCTGAGTCCGTGATAACTACTAGGCGAAGCAGCTCTGGTAATTGTTTGTGGATCATGGACAATCAAGGACCATTTGAGGAGTTGCTACGGCTTTCAACAATGGCAAGGTTATGCTCCTGTAGGGTTTTTGAAAAAATGTGGTGCCCTCCAGACTGAGCTACGAAATACAGGTAGGAATCTTCACTCGGGTATAGAGCAGCATCTATTGCTTGTTCTCCAGCTGCAGCTATCGGTCCAGGTGGTAAACCTGGGTGCGTGTATGTGTTGTAAGGGCTGTCAGCCACCGAATCAATGGCAGCGAAAAGAAGCCGTGGTCTGCGGCTTCCTAAAGCGTAGATCACAGTTGGGTCCGCTTGCAGCAGATATCCAAGCTGCAATCGATTATGGTACACTGAAGATATTATTGGCATTTCTTCTACTATCCGAGCTTCAGATTGTATTATTGAAGCTAAAGTCATCAATTCTCTCTCGCTCATGCCTAGCTCATGGAGTCGTGAAAGTCGTTCTGGTGTCCATATGGATTTGTATTGTTCAATTATCGTTTCCAAGACAATTTTCAGGGAAACTGTTGTAGGAAACTGGTAAGTGTCTGGGAACAGATATCCTTCTAATCCAGGTCCTGGAAGCGACCAAGTTTTGTCCAAAGTGGTATCAGAGATGTCAGCGTATATTTGGTCTGTCGGTGTCTCTATGTGCTCCGATATTTTCTCAGCTATTTCCTTGAGAGTCAGGCCTTCTGGTATTGTTAGATCAAAAGTAATTACGGTTCCTTTAGTTAAAATTTGCAATGTTTCTTTCCAGTCGCTTTTTTGGCGAAGAGCATATTCTCCCGCCTGGATCTTACGATCTTTTCCGGTGACACGTGCGTACAGACGAACTAAGCGTGGATGCTCTAGGATCTCCCTTGTAACTAGTGTGTCGAGGAGGGCATCAAAGGGCATCCCAGAATGGACTCTTACTGTTACTAAATCCCCTGGGGTGTTTTCTGTGCATCCAAGCAATAGGAGTGTCGCAAACAGTATATTTTTCATCAGGTTTGCTGGCTGTCTAGCCAACTCTGGAGGATAAGGACAGCAGATATCTTATCTACAAGTTTCTTATCTCTACGGTTTTTTTTTGTTATGCCTAATGTGCTAATAATTCGCTCAGCTCTGGATGAAGTGAAGCGTTCGTCCACCAAATGAACTGGAAGTTTAAAGCGATCCTCCAAAGTCACTGCAAATTCTCGGACAGTTAGCGTCCATGGAGTGTCCTTACCAGAAAGTGCCAAGGGTAAGCCGAGGATGATATCTTCTACTTCATATTTTTCTATAATAGAGATCAGGGCTGACATTGGGAATCGCTTGCCTAGTCTTCTCTGTAAAGTCGAAAGTGGTTGTGCGATTAATCCAGTTGGATCGCTTATAGAAATGCCGATCCTCTTCTCGCCTAAGTCGATTCCCAGTGAACGCATAGATATCCTGTCAGATGTGAGATGGCTTTGAGAAATATAAAGGTAATCTCTGAGGAAGCCTACATGAGTCAAAATCGGATAGAGTCTGTTTATCAATGGCTTTCGACATCATTACACTGCACTTTATGCTGAATGTCGATTGATTTGGTCAGTCTCTTTCAGGAATTCTGAAACGGCGTGCGTCTTCAATCTCGCAATATTCCTCGGGTTCCGTGCCAGGGAGGAATAATACCATAGTTTGGTTTAGCTGAGGACACCACGTAGAGGCCAGTTTTCCAGTCGTTTTATCGATGAGACGCTGGGTTAGACCTTGAGGGACTGGCCAGGGTTCCGGAATAGGGAGCAAGGGTGATTC
>DUCW01000041.1:2264-3544 GCA_012959595.1 Gemmatimonadota bacterium | reverse complement strand
CAGTGGCTGATGGGCGAATTTCCTGTGGAATGTCCATTCCAAACCATACTGTGGCTAGGAGATTGGGTGTAAAACCGTTAAACCAGACGTCGGTAGCGTCATTAGTCGTCCCAGTCTTACCGGCGGCGGCTACTTCGGTGGGAAGCCCCGCAACAATTCTTACGGCTGTGGCTCCAGTCCCAGCCTCCACTACGTTCTGAAGCATTGAGACCATAATGCGTGCTACAAGAGGATCCAGAACTTGAGTTCGTTCAGGCTTAGGATCCCATATTATTCTACCCTGTGAATCCTCTACTTTTAAGATAGGAAACGGACGAACTTTAGTCCCTTCGTTGCTGAAACTGGAGTAGGCTTCCGCCATCTCTAAAGGAATGACTTCAGCTGCTCCTATGGCCGTTGATGGGAACCGCTCTATCTCACTCCTGATGCCCATTCGCCGTGCGGTTTGGGCAACACTCTCTAAGCCCACTTCCTGGGCCAGTTTGATAGCGATGATGTTTTGAGATTTTTGCAGTCCTGTTCTTATGGTCATTGGACCTTCGAAGGTTTCGGAGAAATTAGAAGGCCTCCATTCTGTGCCGTCGACTTGCAGAGCTACTACAGGTGCATCGGCAATGACAAAAGTTTGGGGGATACGGCTAGCTATAGCAGCAGTGTACACAAACGGCTTGAAGCCTGAACCTGCTTGTCGCAGTGCCTGTGTCGCACGGTTGAACTTGGAGAATTGGAAGTCTCGACCTCCGATCATTGCCCGGACACCGCCGGTCCAGGGATCGAGGGCAATTAAAAGGCCTTGCACATATTCCATAGAATCGGCTTGGGGGTTTCCTATAGCTACAGATTCTTGGAAGTCAGCGAATTTTGAATGTCGGAATCCTGGTCTTCCTTCGATGCGGTCCCAACCTTCATTCATAGAGATCTCCGCTGCTTCCTGCATGCCAACATCAAGAGTTGTGAATATCCGTAAACCAGCGGTATAGAGTTTGCTTCCGAATCGATCATCTAAGATTTGTCGGACCCATTCCTCGAAATAAGGAGCCGTAGTATCACTAGAAATGGCCCTTTCGGTAGGGATAGGCATTTGAGAGTATATCGCAGCGTCTTCTTCTGAGATGAATTCTTGCTCGGCCATCCGATTGAGCACTAAATTTCGTCTTCTCTTGGCGTTTACTGGATTCACGAATGGGCTATAGAATGCAGGGCGGTTTGGTATGGAAGCTAATAGAGCGGCTTCAGAGACATCCAATTCAGAAGCGTTCTTACCGTAGTAATTCCTTGAG
>DUCW01000041.1:0-2216 GCA_012959595.1 Gemmatimonadota bacterium | reverse complement strand
ATAGTTGATCTCGTTGATATAGGCTTCTAGAATCTCATCTTTCGTATATGATCTTTCGAGATCAAAAGCTACTTGGAGTTCCTTTAATTTTCGGATGACACGTTTTTCAAAACCTATCTGGTCCTCGAACATATTGCGAGCAAGCTGCTGTGTTATCGTGCTTCCTCCCCCTCGATTTCTACCCGTCAGAACACCGATGATAGCTCTAGTCAAACCGAGGGGGTCAATACCTCGGTGCTGATAGAATCTCTTGTCCTCAACAGCTATAAATGCTTCAGATACATACCTTGGCAGTATTTCAAGGGATACGGGGGTACGGCGTTCGATACCGATTTCTACTAGTAATTTTCCGTCATGACTGAACAACTTGCTGGTCTGTTCCGATTCAAATGTCCTGATTTGTGCAACAGATGGACAATCGGAGCAAAGGTTTTTCCAGGATCCTATGGCTAAGCCTCCACAGATTCCGATCAGGAGCAATAACAAGTAGAGGAAGGATAGGGAATTATCCATTTTCTTGACCAAGGGCTAACCTCCTCACTTTTCCTCGTAGCGGATCATTGTAATGTACCAGTAGTATGACGATAGGTTCCATTGCGAGACGTAATGCAGACTTTTACTACAGAATGAAAAGCTTTCAGGGATACCTTACCAGGGCTAAGTATATGAAACAAATTCTATTAACATTAATATATGAAGTTAACATTGAAAACGATGCTTAGGGCTATTGTGACGAGGATGATCGAACCCTACAGGCTGTAAAGAAGTACCAGATGGCTTATTAAGATTAGGAGGATTTGTGAAGTACGTTTCAATGATTGTAAATAAACCTTGGGGTCATGAGCGTATTTGGGCCGAGACCGAGCAGTATGTTGGTAAGATCCTACATATAAATGCTGGTGAAGCTCTTTCATTGCAATACCATCAGGTCAAGGATGAAACGATTCATTTATTTACAGGGGAGCTACTCTTTTATGTGGGTAGGGTAGGTGGAGATTTAAGTCGGGTACAACTGTTATCTGGAGAAAGTTATCACGTAAAACCTGAGACAGTGCATAGAATGGTTGCGGTTACTGACTGTGATCTTTTGGAGGTCTCGACTCCACATTTGGAAGACGTGGTTCGTTTGGAGGATAGGTATGGTAGAACTTCGGGAGACGACTAACTTTCTTATAGTTGCCAGGTCTAAAAGTAAGGTAGCTATCCTACTAATTCTGCTTTCACTGTTCTGTTGTAGCCCGCAGCAAGGCCAAAGGTGGGTTAGTTCCTCCGACCGACAGCTTCAACGGATGGCCGATAAAGTTCTGGACGATGTTTCTGAATTCTCTGGGTTGGAGATTCTGGACCAAATCCGTGTAGACTATCGGACGAAAGAGGAAATATCGAAATATGTTCAGTCTAGGCTAGAAAGAGATCTTCCTGAAAGCCAGGAGCAGTATATCCAAGAGAGCTATGGCTTGCTAGGGCTATTCCCCAGGAATTTAGATCTTCGGCAAACACTTTCTAAGCTGTATGGAGAGCAGGTGATCGGTTTCTATGATCCTGAAGATAGGGCTCTTTACTTGCAAGAAGAGGTTCCTTTGGAAGATCTGGGATCCTTATTGGTACATGAGATGGTCCATGCTTTACAGGATCAGCATTTTGATTTAACAAGTCTTATGGGATCAGAATTGAACAATGATGAACGAACAGCTGTTTTGGCGGCTATAGAGGGTCATGCTACGCTAGTGATGTTAGAGGTGCTGTCGGAAGGTAGTGGAAACGGTTCTGTAGACCTGAAAGATGTTTCAGATTTTGGGGAATCCATTGTCAGTGTTTTCGAATCAACAAACCTAGAGACAGAAAGGTCCGATTCAATACCTTTGGTTCTTAGAGAAGGTATGCTCTTTCCTTATATTTATGGGTCTCGGTTTGTCAAAACTTTGAGGGCTCGGGACGGTGCTAAATCCGTACCTTTTGGCTCCAATCTTCCTAAATCGACGAAGCAGATTTTGCATTTCGGAGAATTGTCCTTTGACAAAATCGATGCTCCGGTGACGATCCGGATCCAGCCAGATGACAAATGGATTAAGTTGTATGAGGACACTTTGGGGGAATTGGAGGTGGATATCTTTCTTGAAAATTTGATTGGAAGAAAAGTGTCCCCTGAGGGCTGGAAAGGGGATAGACATGCACTGTTGGAAGATGTGGAGGGGAGCAGGACTCTTGTGTGGTTT
>DUCW01000040.1:4991-5739 GCA_012959595.1 Gemmatimonadota bacterium | reverse complement strand
GTTTCTAATTTGTCAATATACAAAAGCTTGTGTCTGTGTGCACACTCTTTCCAATTCTTTATTTCTGAAAATGATACATGTGGTTTTCCGGTGGGAAAAATCATCTAGTCTCCATGGATTGTCTGTCTATCATACAAAAGCAATAGACATTAGTTAAATCAGTCACTTGAGACTGCTCGGCCGGTCATTCGTTCCCAGTCTTTATTTGTTCTAAACCTTTCATTTGAACCTTCTACCTGTTCAAGTAGCCTGGGTTCTAAGTCTTTTCCTTCTGCGAAATAAATCATAGCAGCAAGATCCTTGGGGAAACAGTGGCCGCCAAAACCTAGGTCGCCATCGGGGCCTGGTACCGACAGATGACTACGGCCAATTCGATTATCGTACAGGAAATACTCAACTACCTTATCGTAATCAATGTTTGCTGCCTCACAAATCTGATACATTTCATTTGCGAAAGTAACTTTGGTTGCTAAAAAACAATTTGTAAAATATTTCACCATTTCCGCCGTTTCGTGTTTGGTAATTACGATTGGAATCCCTGGAAAGGCCTTTCTGAACATACTCTTAACCTTTCGAGCACCACTGCAGTCAATGGCCGGATCGCCGCCCAGAATAATGCGGGTTTGATTTTTAAAGTCATCAAACGAATTTGCTTCTGTTAAAAATTCTGGACTAAAACAAACGCTGCAGAGTGTTGCAAGAGCGTTCAGCCGAGCAGTAGTACCTGGAGGAACAGTAGATTTTACGA
>DUCW01000040.1:4557-4921 GCA_012959595.1 Gemmatimonadota bacterium | reverse complement strand
ACGGGACGGTTTCTCATAGGATCGCTCTTAGCTTCGTCATTAATCTTTGTGATAACAGATTCTAAGATCCTAGTATCACAAGATCCATTCTTTCTCATGGGTGTGGGTACACAGGCAAAAATGATATTAGATTCGCGACAGACTTCCTGGTGGGTGCTATTACACTTTGTCTTATCCAAATCGTATGTATAGATGCTGTAATATTTACTTAGACCTTCACGGATGGCAGAACCCACAAATCCTTGGCCGATGATTCCGATATTCACAGTGTTATTCATTGAAATTCAAAAACCATGGGCAATACATTGTCCATTAAATCGAACCAACTTTTTCAATTATACATATACATTACATCAATTATGTG
>DUCW01000040.1:0-4547 GCA_012959595.1 Gemmatimonadota bacterium | reverse complement strand
CGCGTGTAACTGACAGGTCACGACAGATTTCTTTCTGTGTGCGGTTAGGGTTAAGTTCAATCATCTTAATGACTGCTTCAAGTTCAAAGGCAACGTCCTTTTGTAAAACCGTTGCAGTCTGTATGTGTTTTCCTTCTAGGACACCATAAAGACGGATTAGTCGAGACCTCGCCTCTATAATCTTCCTAAGTTCATTATTATCCACTTTTTCTCCAGTATGAGTACATATTTTTTTCTATTTCGTAATCCATATCTTTGACAGGCTTTGGTTTAATATCCTTGGCCCATTCCCAGGTTTCTTCAACAAGCTTGTACAGATCGGTGCTATCCACAAAATCTAGCAAACGCACAGCCTTGTCGTGGTTGCACCACATCTTATGAACTTCATTTCTGGGCTCTAGATACTCTAATCGTGGCCGGATGCCCATCTTCTGGTGAGCAACATTTTGAACTATTTCCGCAAGTTCATTAATAGAATAATCCTGGTCAGCACCGATATTGATTGTCTCACAGTCGGTCAGTTCATTTCGCATTAATTGATAAAATGGATCCATATAGTACTTCACATCACTAAATGCTCGGCGCTGGGTGCCATCTCCATAAATTGTCAAAGGATCACCTGTCATAGCCTTCCTGATCCAGATACCTGCCACATTTCGATATCGATCCCAAATGTTTTGTCGAGGTCCGATCACATTGTGTGGTCTGATGATTGTATAATTTAGACCGAATTGCTCTCCGGCGTTCTGCAAATCCATCTCAACTGCATACTTTGCAATGCCATAAGGATCAGTAGGGCGAGGAACCATATCTTCCTCAAACGGTGGAGACTGCTCTCCATAAACATCCATTGACGACGCAAAAATGAACTTCCGAACATCATACTTGATACAACCGTTGATCAAATTTACACTAGCAAGTACATTATTCTGATAATTGAAGTTTCGAATGAAGGGGCTCAAGCCAACAGCTGCATAGGCTGCAAAATGATAAACATAGTCAAATTGGAACACCTTCATGATAGCGTCGACTGCGCTAGCGTTGGTGAGGTCCAATCGGATAAAGTTGCATTGACTGTTCACGTTCTCTAGATAGCCGCCCGAAAGGTTATCCAGACCCGTAACCTTATGACCCTGTAGGATCAAAAAGTCTGTCAGGTGGCTGCCTAAAAGGCCGGCTGCACCAGTAACTAAAACATGAGCCATGGTTGTCTCCTCATATATTAGTATTATACGCTCTAAACAATATTTGTATAGAAAAATATCATGAGCTATTTGGGACTTAAATAAGCCTCGACAGGGATATTTTTGCCCTGGGCCTTTAGAAAAGTTTCTACCTTGTGCCAGTCAGACCAAAACATGTCGCCTGCCAAAGCCATAAAGTCAAACTTTGGTTCCCAGCCCAGGGTTTCCTTAATTTTTGTAGCGTCACCAAGCAAAATTGGAACTTCATGGGGCCTGAAAAATCTTTTATCTATCTTTACATGAAGTGACGGATCTAGAACAGCAATGTCAAAGACGGTGTTCAAAAATTCTCTCACCGAATGGGTCGTCCCCGTTGCAACAACATAGTCGTCGGGGTCAGTATGTTGCAACATCATCCACATCGCCCTTACATAGTCTCTGGCGTGGCCCCAATCTCTCTTCGCTTCTAAATTTCCCAGCCAAAGTGTTTCCTGTTCCCTGAATTTGATTTTAGCCGCGGCCATCGTAATTTTCCTTGTAACGAATGTTTCTCCTCGGTGAGGGCTTTCGTGATTAAACAAAATACCTGCGCAACAAAACATGCCATAGGCCTCTCGATAGTGCCTGCAGAGATTGTGAGCGAATAATTTTGCACACGCGTATGGAGATGCTGGCCGGAAAGCAGTCTGCTCATTCTGGGGGTATTCTGGATTGTCGCCATACATTTCACTGGAAGATGCTTGATAAAACTTCACCTTTGGCACCGAGTGCCTGCAGGCCTCCAGTAATCGTAAAGTGCCCATGGCTACACAATCAGCCGTTTCGATGGGAGTTTCGAAGCTGACCCTAACATGGGACTGAGCGGCCAAATTATAAACTTCGTCTGGTTCGTATTCACTTAAAATACTATACATCCAGCTTGGATCATGCATAGAACCATATCTCATTTTAAAATTACTATTCTCTATTAGGTGGTCTACTCGATCCGTAGAGATAAGACTGGTTCTTCTCTTAATTCCAATCACACGATAGCCTTTTTCTAACAATAGCTCCGCGAGATATGAGCCATCTTGTCCCGTAACGCCTGTGATCAATGCTGTCTTCATTGTGTTTCTACTCCTCTTACGTTTGGGTAATGCCTTAAAAACCATCGACAGGTCATTTTAATTCCGCGGTATAAAGGCGTATAATTCTCTTTTTTCCATCCCAGGGACATTAAATTCTTGTTATCTGATGGTTTTCGATGTTGACCCTCTGGCTTTGAAAAGTCCCAAAGAATATCTCCTTTGTAGCCAATTTCTTGACAAATCATTTTAGAGATTTCGTCGATGCTAATTTCTTGAGTACTTCCAATATTTATTGGCTCTGGTTCATCATAGTTTTCAAGCAAAAACATTAAAATTTCAGCAATATCTCTTGAATACGTGAACTCTCGTAAAGATCTTCCGCTGCCCCACAAAGTCAACTCCCGTTGATCATCTTTAGCCTCTTTGGCCTTTCTGATAATGGCTGGAATTACATGGCCATTATCTAGATCAAAGTTATCGTTAGGGCCATAAAGATTATTTGGAACTGCCGTTATGTATTTCAGCCCGAATTGCTGTCTAATCGCCCTAGAATGTATGTCAAGCATCCGCTTTGCATAGGCATAACCAAAATTGCTCTGATGTGGATGACCGAGGTGGATCTGGTCCTCTGTCAATGGATAGGTACAGTTGTCTGGATATATGCACGTAGATAGCAGGGAAACAACTTTCTGCACCCCACTGATCCGGGCAGCATTAAGAACACCGGTGTTGATCATAATGTTGTCATGATAAAACTGAGCAACGAAATCTGAATTGCCCTTAACGCCTCCGACCCTAGCGGCCCGATGGATAATTCCATCCGGTTTATGATCAGCTATCATGCGTTGGGCCGACATTGGATTAGTAAGGTCATAGTCTCGTGATCCGACCAGAACTAAATCGTGATCCGTTTGGATCCTTTTGAAAGATGAACCAAGCATTCCAGTACCACCAGTGACCAGAACCTTCATTACGCATCCAACCTAGATCTACATGGCATTGCGTAGCATGGATGACCATCTTTTGTAAAGTGGGTTTCGAAGTATGGATATGTCACATACTGTTGGTTCTGCATGGCAGGAATCTGTGCTGCATCCGTGAAGCTCCAGGCACCCACGAACGACTTGTCGGCCCATTTATGTGTAAATACCTGTTCGTTATATGGGTGGTACAAGGAAGACGTGTCGTGTTGTCCCTTCCTGCTGTCGTCGTGCTTAGGGGCAAACACTACATTTGAATTTCCTCCATGATGCTGTTCAAACCTTCCAACATTTCCCTCAACTGGATTCCAAACTCGGCCGTGGCCGAGATCGTTGATAGAGCTTTTGGCGCCATGGTACTTTACCGCTCTGATGTGGTAATCCGCAACATGATAACCAATGGCACAGAACCTTTCATCCCAAAGGCCGATCTTTCTAACAGCCTCCGGGGTATAGCTACAAGCAGCATCTCCCGTGCCAATGTTAATAAAGTCGTAGGTCTCATGTTGTTCGACTAAAAAATTAGCCCAATTTGGCGCCCAGTCTAAATCGTCTTGGGCGTGGACAACAATGTCGCAATCCGGATTATCTAGGTCTTTGAACCCATTCACTAGAGCTTGATTCCAATTTCTAGTAAGGTGGCCAGTGGACCAATCAGGACGAAGGGTATTGTGAAGTACTGTAACTTTATCCTTGTAGGTATCCTGAATAGAAAAGTTTGTATGATTATTGATAACGAAAACTTCCACGTCATGTTTTGACATATCACTCATGAATAGAGAAAAAAGATTCCTGTTCATGAAAGCAGAATGATTATATGTGACAATGTATACCTTAATCTTCATCCCTACCTCTTATACGCTATAATAGAATTAATCTGATTGTTCAAATCGAACCCAATAACATCAATCACATTCAATGGTTCATCCAATTCGTCAGCCTCAATCGTGATTTCGCAATATGCTTTACCACCGATCATATCCATGCATAGAACTTCTACGGTAATGTCAGAAAGGGCTGACCAAATATTGTCAAATGCAGCTAGGACTACTTCTTTTCCATATACGTTTATATCCCAGTCTATCAATGATACATCATCCGTGAATTGCTCACTAAGTTCATCTCTGTTTCCGTGAACAAAATTCGGTTGTCGGAACCAATCTCAACTTCCCCACTCCCAGCTAATGACCTGATATAACTAACCACCCCCGATGTTGTGTTAAAGTAAACCCCTCGGTCTGCTGCTGCTGTGAAGTTTAAGTTGCCAGTTAACGTAGCACTAGTACCCGTTAACGCACCATCCACCGTGAGCGTAC
>DUCW01000039.1 GCA_012959595.1 Gemmatimonadota bacterium | reverse complement strand
AGGTTCTGCGGTCGATTTCTCCTCTTCTGACTCTTCTTCCAAGTCTTGCAATGTCAGTAGAAGTTTGGAGCCATCGGGTGACCACGTGTAAGATTGCACACCTTGATCCACTGATGTAATCTGTTGGGCTTCTCCCCCTCTAAGGTCTAGTGTCCATACTTGAGATTTCTCGGAGTTCTTAGTGGCGGTAAACGAAAGATGGTGACCATTGGGACTCCACTCTATGTTAGAAACGGAATACCCTTTGCTAGTCATTGGAATGGGATCGCCACCATTGGTAGAAATCATCCAGAGTCTAGTTTCAGATTCTTCAAGCTCCAAGCTCGTCGTGCGAACAGTATAGGCCACCCATTTTTCGTCATGACTTATTTTTGGATTGGCTACCGCGTGGATTGCAAATTGGTCATCAACTGAAAGTGTGGATTGCTGTGTTACCCCCGGCTGGGTTGAAAGATAAAAATAGATGGGAATAACCAGTAAAACTCTTCTGAAAACTGAGATTCTGATGGACTTCATGTTTGTTTTCTCCCTAGACAAACTTTCCTTGAATTTCGAGCAGTTAGTTAAACATCGAATATAGTCGTATGTATGATGTAGCTACCAGGTAGCATAGCTACAAAGGAACTGAGAAATTAGAATACAGCTATAACATCTCAGATATCAATAGCAGAGTGCATGGGACAGCATTAAGGTTGAGAGGGTCAGGTTATAATGGCAAATGAAGTAGACTCACAGGAAACAGCAACTCTCGGGGGTGGCTGCTACTGGTGTTTAGAGGCAATCCTTGAGCTTCTCGAAGGCGTGTGCTCAGTGCGGCCAGGTGCTTCCGGAGGTCACACCGAGAATCCCACCTATGAAGAACTCTGTTCTGGGAAAACTGGTCACGCCGAAGTAGTGCAACTTAGTTTTGATTCTAATTTGATAACTTTTGCCGATCTTTTGGAGATTTTCTTTTCGGTACATGATCCGACTACTTTGAACAGGCAGGGTGGTGATGTAGGAACTCAGTACCGCTCTGCAATCTTCACCCATGATCTTGAACAGAGGAAGATAGCCAGGGACATGATTAACAGATTGACAACCGATAAGATATGGAACGACCCGATTGTGACTGAGGTGGCTGATTTCGAAGTTTTTTATCCAGCAGAGGAGTATCACCAAGAATATTTTAGGGACAATCAGGAACAACCTTATTGTCAAATCGTTATAAATCCGAAGGTGAACAAATTTCGCACTAAATTCTCTGAAAAATTGAAGGTGAAGGACTTGGAGAATTAATTTGACTTCTTTTTTGGCTGATGACGATGTCCCGGTGGTTCTCATAACTGGTTGTAGTAGTGGAATTGGTGAGGCAACCGCGATTCGTTTTTCCCAGGAAGGATATCGAGTGGTTGCTACTATGCGGAACCTGGTTGGGGTGAGCGAAACATTGAAAGCGGCACTTAAGGCAGATGGGGGTCACAAAATGCTCGCTTTAGACGTGGACGATGGCCTCTCGGTAAGGACGGCGGTTACGCAGGTTGAGGAAGAATGTGGCAGGATTGACGTACTTATAAATAATGCTGGAATATCCAGTATTAGTAGTGTTGAAGAAATTGATATGGAGGAAGCAAAGGCTGTGTTCGAGACTAATGTGTTTGGAGCACTCAGGGTGACTCAGGAAGTAATATTAGGAATGCGAGAACGAGGAGACGGGACAGTGGTGAACGTAAGTTCAGTAGCGGGACGGCTCGTAACTGCTGGTCACGGTATTTATGCTGCAAGCAAACACGCACTGGAGGCAATCACTGAGTCTTTGGCCATAGAAATAAATCAGTTTGGTGTTAGGGTGATTCTAATAGAGCCGGGTTTTATATCTACGGCCATTCTTGGAAAAGTAGATTCGATTATTTTAGGAAATACACCCTATGTGGAACATCTCAGCCAACTGGTCAGCATGTATAAGGAAGCACAACAGACCGCAGATTCACCCAAAGCAGTGGCAGATTGTATTTTGAACGCCGTGAATGATTCTTCCCACAAATTCCGATATGTAGTGGGATCCGGTGCACAGCGTGCTCTGGATGAGCGCAAACTACTAACAGATAGAGAGTGGATCAATAAGATTCCTTCGAAATAACTGGCTTGTAGGTATCTAGATCCTAGCTTGGATCGTGTACAATTCGTGGTAGCGTCCTTTACGGTTTATCAGATCTTCATGGTTTCCTCGCTCGACTATTTCACCGTTTTCAATTACTAGGATCAAATCAGCTCGCTGAATAGTTGATAATCTATGTGCGATCACGAAAGTCGTTCGATTTTGTAACAGGTGGGAAAGGCTCTGTTGAATCAAGTACTCACTTTCCGTGTCTAGACTTGAGGTTGCTTCATCCAGGAGTAAAATGCGGGGATTAGAAAGAATCGCTCTGGCGATAGTGACTCTTTGACGTTGGCCACCTGAAAGCTTGACTCCTCTTTCTCCAATCAGTGTGTCCAAGCCATTGGGAAAATCTTTAGTGAAGTCTGTGACGTGTGCCTGGTCAGCAGCCAGGAGCACTGCAGCTTCGGAAGCGTTCGGTTTGGCAAATAGCAGGTTTTCACGGATTGTTCCTTCGAACAGGAAATCATCTTGTAATACCAAACCTAATTGCGTTCGGTAGGTGGAGAGTCTAATGCTAGCCAGATCTTGACCGTCGATAAGAATCCTACCGCTATCAGGGGTCAAAAATGAAGCGGCCAGACTAGCCAGGGTAGATTTTCCAGATCCAGAGCTTCCTACTAGGGCAATTACGGTGCCTGGTTCTGCTTGAAAGGTTATATCCCTCAGCACTGACTGATCTTTCTCGTAGGAAAAAGTAACATCTTCGAAACTTACCCGACCTTCTATTAAAGGCATGGTTATAGTGCGGTTTTTGTCGTCATCTTCAGAAGGCCAAGAGAGAAGATCAGCAGTCCTGTCCAGACCAGCGAAGGCTTCAGTCATTTGGGTTCCTATGTTAGCCATTTGGGCAATGGGAACAATCAGGAATCCCAAGAAAAGAGTAAAAGAAAACAGTTCGCCCAATGTTAGGGAGTCCAGTAAAATCAGTCTTCCTCCATACCCCATTATCATTACGCTCGCCAATCCAGCCAAGAAGGTACCCAGACTGCTGACTGCACTGGACGTGGTCAATGTTGTCTTGACATTTTCGAATACTCGGAGGACGCCGTCTTCAAAAATTTCTCCTTCTTTTTCCAGAGCATGGAACCCCTTGATGATGCGTATTCCACCCAGTGATTCTGTGAGTCTTCCGGTGACTTCAGCTCGGATTTTACCCCTTTCCCGAAATGCAGGCCGAAGTTTTTGAAAAGCTTTGATTGAAATCAGTGCAAAAAGGACCAAAGGAAACATGGCAAGAACGGTCATCGTCAAGTTGATTTGTATGAGGAATCCGAAGGCAACGATTGCGGTGATAACACCGCCAATCAGCTGTACCAATCCTGTTCCGACCAAATTTCGCACTCCTTCTACATCGTCCATTATACGAGATACTAGGATCCCTGTCTTAGTATCATCGAAGGTTCGGACTGGAAGGGTAAGTACATGTTTTTGGACCTGAGCACGAAGATGTGCGATCAGATGTTGTGCCTCGACGCTTAGTAGAAGAGTAAGCAAGAAATTGCTACCTGCTTGGATAGCTATACTGATGGCCAGAAGAATCAGTAACTTAACTAAAAGGTTAAAGTCACTTTGTCCCAGCACTTGATCGATCAGGTACTTGGATGAAGCAGGGAGTACTAGACCACTAAGCCGATTTAGAAGGATCAGTATCAAACCTAGAGATATCAATTTTCTTCTAGGCCACATGATTTCTCTAAAAGCGTTGCGGAAGCTACCGCCCGTAAGTTTTCTGTTTTTTTTCATCAGGATCCCAAAATTAATGTCATACCCCAGGTCGCCATTCCAACACCCACTAATTTTGCGAAAAATTCTCCTTGGGGTAGAAGATTTTCGATACTGACAATCAGTGTAAATAGGATCATCCACACAAGGCTCATAAGCCCTAATGAGAACATCGCTAACATCAAAGCCCAACAACACCCCAAGCAGAATGCACCGTGGTACATTCCCATTACGAATGCCCCGCGAGGTCCATTTTTCCATTGCGTAAGGAAATAATGCAGTGGAGTCCTACAATGTTTCAGGCAAGCATTCTTGATAGGTGTCAATTGGTAGGTACCAACACCGATTAAAATCCATGGGGTAGTCCAAGAAGTGGGTTTTATTCCGTCTGTTGATACTCCTAATAGAAAGTTATCTAACTGGAAATGTGAGAACATTAGAGAGAGACTGAATCCCGACCAGACCGCCACATAACCTAGTATAAAGAGAAGGACCCATGTCTGTCTTATTAAACCGTTATTCTTTGGTTTTGACATAGAAGAAAAGGTGGCTATCCAGGGGTAGGCGGATGGAATCATCATAGCTAACATCATGGTCATCCAAGCCAGGAATTCAATCAGCAATGAAAGTCGTGAGGGACGAATAGCTCATCAATGAGCTATTTCCCAGCTGAATTTGCTAATGAGTGCGTGTGTCTCACTGGTGTCGATTGTAATGACACCGTCAGTGTAGTTGGTCTCTCCACGAGCAACGATCTGTGATGAACCGTGAATTTGGTTGAACATATTCTCAATTGTAACGGGAACATCTTTATCGGTTCCGGTCAGTGGTGTGACGGTGCTTTCCATTACGCTGTCTATCTTAAGTGTTCTCGAGTTTCCTTCTTGCAGTATTTCAATGGAGAGTTGTTTTGTTGGGAGCCTCTCTTCTACGAACTGGTCAAGGACCTCCCAAGGTCCCCCAGCCGATCCGTTAAGGATACTCTCAAGCGCAAAGAGTTGCTCCTGAGAAGCCTTTTTGTCAACTATAATCACTTCCGTCCATTTCCCAGAAATCATTCTCTGTGGAGAGTCAAAAGCTACAACACATTGCAGTTCCGATAAATCAACTTCTCCAAAGAATCCAGAATGGATCTGTATTGCCCAGTATCCGATACAACGGTCATGGGAACATTCATTTGAGAAATGAATGTGCCCAGGACATACGCCATCACAGTTACAATTTTCGATGAGTAATCCTGTAGCTGACCAAGGAGGTTTGTGCAGATCAGATTTGACCATATTGAGGTGTCCAGTCTTCACAGAAAGCAGTGGAATAATTTTTCATGGATTCTTTTTGTTCAAGTGTATGTATTGAGCCCTACTCTCCTGGATCACTTGGCATTCGCATGTGGTCGACTAGTGCTACGACTCTCTCTGGTGGAGCAGGGGTAAAATGGGATACTGTAGTAGCAACAATCAAATTTAGGAGCATTCCCAACGTACCGATTCCTTCAGGCGAGATACCAAACCACCAGTGAGTTTCCGTATTCAGTGAAGGATTGATGAACTTAAAGTAGATGATATAGCTAGCAGTGAAGGTAATTCCTACGATCATTCCCAATACAGCACCATATCGATTCATTCTTTTCGAAAAAATACCTAAGATGATAGCTGGGAAGAATGAAGCGGCGGCCAGACCGAAAGCGAATGCAACAACTTCGGCGACGAATCCAGGCGGATTAATTCCGAGATAACCAGCTACCGCTACAGCTAATCCTGCACTTACCCGAGCGGCGATCAGTTCTCCTCTCTCAGTGATCTCTGGAAGGAGAGCTTTTTTCAGAAGGTCATGACTCACCGCCGCCGATACTACCATCAGGAGTCCAGCAGCTGTAGACAGTGCAGCAGCCAAAGCACCTGCAGCTACCAACGCAATCACCCAGTTGGGAAGTCCTGATATCTCGGGATTTGCAAGCACCATGATATCTTGGTCAATTGTCAATTCGTTGGCTATGGGGTCT
>DUCW01000038.1 GCA_012959595.1 Gemmatimonadota bacterium | reverse complement strand
GGTTGTCGGTCACCGATTGTGGATTTGTCGCCCCTTCGATCCGGTCGAAATAAGCATTCATCGTCGGGACCATTTGACCATAGCCCAACCCTTCCAGGCGGCCACGTAAATCAGCACGAGACAATCCCAAAGAAGAAATACGAGAAACGATCTCTTCTTGAGTTAACTGTTGGCTCATCAAGCGTGTGATTTCCTGCTGAACCACATCCTGACCCTCAAGACCAGATGAGGTAGAACCAAACGAAGCAACCATCAGCAACACGATCGGCACCCAACGGGGCAGCATTCTTATGTCAGTCATCATCTTGCAATCAATCTCCCATTTTCACTCTACATCAGGCAATCACATATATTTCCAGCGTCCATCTCCCACCAAAATACATACAATCAAATCTAGCTGGAGCCTCCAACCAAACCGTCTTGACCAGTCTATTAATCCTTATAAAACATAGCCACACCTGGCCAGCCAGCGTACCCCAAGACAAATCCTTATTTATAATCTACCTTTCTGATTCTTGGCCATGCAGCCATTTCCCTATACTGGACAACAAAATTTCCGCCCCTTCTTCTACCGTTGCTTCATTGGTATCGATAGTGATATCTGCTGAACCAGGGACTTCAAAGAGCACGTCTGGTGAAACCCCGACTAGATTCTCGATCTCACCAAGCTCAGCCTTTCTATACAATCCCTTGGTATCGCGACTCTTACATATATCTAAAGAAGTCGACACAAATATTTCAAAATAACGTGGTTCCAGCCGTGCCCGAGCTTCCTTCCTGACCGTTTCAAAAGGAGTTATCACAGCGACTATTACATAGTCGTTAGTGATTATTTCCTTCTCACATAGTTGTACAACATGGAAACCATTTTGTTCAATATCATACCTAGAAAATCCTAATCTTTTCTCTCGAGCATCTCGAACTCTATCACCATCAATCAAAGTCGCAGTGGATCCATTCTCCACCAGCTTTGTTAGAATTGATTCGGCCAAAGTACTTTTCCCTGACCCTGAAAGGCCAGTCAGCCACAGGACGTTACCCATCACTTACAAATGCCTCTTCTCCAAGCATCAGAATCCGATCGGCTACTTCTGGTCTCATATACCACTCTGGAGGACGCTTCCCTCCCCGAATAATCTCTCGAACTTCCGTTCCGCTAATATTAAGAGTATCACTATCTAACACTTGATAACCATAAGATTTCTTCGATGCACTGTATTTTACTTCATCGAAAAACACTGATTCAATCTCTATTTGGGATATCCTGTCAAAGAGCTCTTTTGCTTGATCTCCAGAATAAAAATTCCCTACACCAGTGTGATCTCTACCTATAATGAAATGAGTACACCCATAATTCTGTCTACAGAGAGCAGTAAACAAAGCTTCTCGTGGTCCGGCGTATCTGGAGTACGTAGAAAATGTCGAGAATAGAGCTTTTGGCGTCAATTCGGACACTCCAAGCCATCCTTCATATCCTTCTATGATTGCCGCACTGGAGAAATCTCCAGTTTTTTTCATTCCGACAGCCGGATGAATTAGGACGCCATCAGCACCAGTATTTTCCAGGGCCATCTTCAGTATGTGTTCATGAGCTCGGTGTGGGGCGTTGCGAGTGTGAAATCCTACAATCCTAGACCATCCCCTAGCGGCAAACACCTGCCTAGTTTCAGCAGCTTTTAGTTCGTATCTCTTCCCACTTCTGGAGACTCTATTGATTAACCACACTGGTCCTGACAACGCAGTTTCACCTTCAGATAAAAATCTCATAACTCCGGGATGATCCATGGATGAAGTCCCAAAGAGAAGCTCCGCTGCCGATTGCCAATCAGTAGTGTAACTCTCATCGATTTCCATTACACCGAAAGGCTCTCCAGCAAAAGTTAGGACCACCTCACCCGTAGGTAAGTTTGATCCAGACCTTCTTAATAAAATGGGTAGCGGCCAAGCGGATCCATCTTGAAGCTGATAAGCTCTTAGGACAGAATACAAATCACCCTTTCCCATAAACCCTCGTAACGGGCTATACCCACCCAATGCAATCTGTTCTACGTCCATCGCCTCATTAACTGACAACTCCAACCTTGGAAAATCTTCCGAAATTTCACCCTTCCAGCGCTGATCTACCAAAACCCCTCCGTGAGGCGATATCAGTCCACAACCTAAAGCTGGACTAGTGATATAATTAGTATCGTATGCACTCGGAAGGACTCCTCCACTCGACATTTCACTATCTTTACTGGACCTCTTGAATCGCACCACTTCATCACAGAGGCCCACGAGAAATGACACCGTTTCCACTGGATGCTGACCGATAGCCGTCTCCGCCGCTAAAACCAGACCAGTCGCACCGTCAAGTAGTGTGTTGACAATATCGTTTGTTTCAGCCCTGCTAGCGGATCTACTTTCCATCATAGTATCCAAGAAATTCGTAGCTACTAGGACTGGCTTTGAAGCTAAGTTCGCCCTGTTGATAACATATTTTTGAGCAAAGGGTATTCTTTCCAAAGGCACCTGCCTGCTCAGATCACCACGATCGATTAAAACCCCATCTGAAACTTCGATAATCTCTTCAAGGTTCTCTATTGCTAAACTGGTTTCTACTTTAGATAAAACAAAAGAGTCTGGATGGTAGCTTCTGAACTCCCGTACGTCATCAGCTCCATCAACAAATGAAAGGCAGAAATTCTTGATCCCAATTTCCCGAGCTATTTCCAAAGCCTGAACATCTTTGTGAGACAAAGAAGGCATTTGAAAACTCTGATCAAAGACTGTAACAGCTTTATTACTTTGAATGGTACCTCCACTCATTACGGTACACTGGATAGCCTGCTCTTCGCGTTGCATCGATACAGAGTCGACCCTCAAGAGGACGGAATCAAAATCAAGAGAAATCAGATCTCCTTCCTTGAGTACCATTAGAACTTCATCTGGACGCAGAGGGACCATGCCCGATCTCCAACCCTCCTGAGTGGTGAGAAGCACCCCCTGGTTCTCGTTTACCGACTTGGCTCCCGGCAAAACCCCTGTTCTCACTTGAGATCCCTCAGTATCTAACATCAGTGGGATAGTGCAGTGTGAACGAATAAAAGAAACAGTGCTCTCCAGTGACTCAATAGGGGTATGACTGAGATTAATTCTCACAAAAGAGATCTTTCTTTGGGATAACTTACGCAGAACGGTTTCACTCATAGAGCTGGGGCCAAGTGTGACCACAATCATGGGGGACTTAATATCTTTCACTTGTAATACCTTCTAATGGAAATTTAAGAAAAAATTCCTTTGACCACGGAGACGACTCTACTTAAGTCCGAGTCGGTCAAACCCGTGGAACTTGGCAGATTCAGACATTGCTTGTAAAGAATTTCTGAGACTTTACAATCTTCAAACCAACTCCCTTCATGAGCAGGGCTCATGTGAAGTGGTTGCCATAGCGGCCTGGTTTCTATCGAGACATCTTTCAGCAATTTGTGTAAAACCTTCCGATCGGTGTTAGGATCGGTCAATCTCATAGTATTCAACCAAAATGCAGATTGGGCCCAGCTAGACTCGCCGACCATCGCACAAGTCTCTAGCTCTGCCACACCTTCTACATAAGACTGGTGAATGGCTTTCTTCCTTGATAAAAATTCATCCAGTCTTCCCAGTTGAGCTACCCCCATAGCAGCCTGAACGTTAGTCAATCGATAATTAAAACCCACTTCGTTATGCACAAACTCCACCGGATCGTCCTTCGCCGTAGTAGTGAGATACCTTGCCCGATCAGCCATCTTTTTATCTTGGAAGGTGATCATCCCTCCACCACCAGTAGTGATGAGTTTGTTGCCATTAAAACTGAAACAGGAGACCCCTTCGCTTCCTATCATTCTCCCTTTATAGGTGGACGCCAAAGATTCAGTGGCGTCCTGCACAACAAAAAGTCCGGCTTCTCCAGCAAGCGAAAAAATTGGGTCCAAATCTACTGGATGCCCGAGCACATGGACGGGCAATACACCTACTACTCGACGTTGGGTATGTCTGTTAGTTAAAACCCCGTTTACTCTAACACAATCTTTCTCTAGAAAAGATGCTAGCTTAGAAGGGTCCATTTGTAGTGAATCTTCATCGATATCGATAAAAGTTGGCCATCCCCCCAGATACCTCACTGCATTTGCCGGAGCGATAAAGGTCAAACTCGGCAGAACAACCTCGTCGCCGGCTTCTACGCCAGCCATCTTCAAGGCTACATGAAGAGCAGCCGTGCCACTAGAAGTGGCTACAGCACCAGTAGCACCTACTCTTTTTGCAAATTCTTTCTCAAATTTAGAGACAAAACTTCCAACAGACGACACCCATCCAGTTTCCAAACATTCACGCACCAACTCCCATTCTTGACGACCTATATTGGGTATACTCAAAGGAATGAAGTTCATTCTACAGAACCTCCTAAATCAGGAACAATGACTATCAATCCTCTTTCCTAGCTTCACGGAGTTGACTAGGATTTCCAATGTCTATCCATTTTCCTTCCGTAGGATAAGCTCCCACCACCCGATCTTTTTCTAGACATTGTTCCACCAACCAGGTAATAGGAGTACTCTCTTCTTTAGGTACCAGCTGCAACACTTGGGGAGATAAGACATACATGCCACAATTAATCACCTGTTTGATTTGAGGTTTTTCTGACAGACCCTCTACCAAGTTTCCCCGCACATCCACAACTCCATAGGAGACTTCAGTGAAATGGTTTCGGACTGCCATAGTTAGATCACATTTCTTAGCAACGTGAAATTCTATGAAATCGGCAATGTCAATCTGTGTTACTAGATCCCCATTCATGACCACCACATCATGCTCCGGGATTTCTGGCAATAAGGAAAGGGCTCCACCAGTACCCAGTGGCTTGTCTTCGCGCAAATACTGGATGTCACATCCGAACCCATCGCCATCACCGAAATGTGTCTCAATGACTTCGGATAAATGATTCACAGCCAGGAAAATCTTACCTATACCATAGCTTGCCAAATGGGTCACCAAACGTTCAAGAACCGGGGTCCCCCCTACAGTGAGCATCGGTTTAGGTGTCGTTGCCGTAATAGAACCTAGGCGAGACCCTTTCCCACCTGCCATGATCACCGCCCAATTCTCTTTGCTCTCCCATCCGACCATTTCACTCCACTGAAAACTTCCAACCATTTCACCGTTTTCGTCAATCACTGGAACTACTTGGACGCCGTGTAATCGCATCAGATCCAGAACTTCATTCTTATCGGCCCGTGAGCCAACTGATATAAAATTTGAATTCATAATTTGAGGAATCTCTGTGGACTCGAGATCTGAACTGTCAATGAGAGCTCTGCGTATGTCTCCGTCGGTCACACAACCGACCACTGTCCTGTCACTATCCAAAATGAATGCCACCCCTTGACCGGCGTCGTTAATCGCCTTCAAACAGTCCAAAAGCGTCCCTCCGAGCCCAACGCACATCGGTTGCATCATGTTAAATCCATCCATTCCCTTACTATTCATCTGTCTTCAACCAAGTCCTCTCAATGAAACGTCGCTAACCCTAACAACTAAATCTCCAACAACATCTTCCACGAAAATCTAAATAGAATGGAACTTCTTCCGAAGAGCTGTTTTATTATCCCATTTTACAATCGCTTCAATAAGCCTCTAGGAAACCAACCTGGAATCAAAATCCCAATCCTCAGCCTCGTCAGTCAAAACCCAATCTTGCTCAATAGCTTGCATCAGCCACTTAGTTATCTCTGCAGCGTTGGAAGGCACATCTCTTATACGAGAATTTCGAATCCTACCGAATTGTCTGTCACCAACATTTACAACGTTCACCCCAGCTAATGGACCTTCTAGCATTCCACTAGATGAATTGCCCA
>DUCW01000037.1:1137-5874 GCA_012959595.1 Gemmatimonadota bacterium | reverse complement strand
CATTGGAACGGAAGAACAGTGCTTCTATCCCGGACTAGAAATCAGAAACCTCAACTGGTTAGATAATCAGCCTGCCCCTGAGTCAGAATTAGGTGTGCAGATCCGCTATAGATCCCTGGATGTACCTGCCACAGTTCGATCTACAGACAAATCATCAATTGTTTTAGAATTCGACCAACCTCAGCGTGCTGTCACACCCGGACAATCGGCTGTATTCTTTTCTGGAGACCGGGTCTTGGGGGGAGGGCGGATTGAGTCTGCTCTAGACCGACGGGAGCTATCCCTCAAAACCTAATTATGCCAATCCTCTAAGAATCCATTTCCGAAGCATCAGCAACTTTTTCGACGTATTGTCTTTCCTCCTCGGACAATTTTTTGGGGATTTCAACATTCACTTCTACGTAGTAATCACCCACTCGACCATCACTTTCTAATCCTCTGCCTCCCATCTTGAACTTGGTACCACTTTGTGTTCCTTCTGGGATATTCAACCGAACATTCTTGCCATGAATTGTTTTTAGCAGCAAACCAGCTCCAAACATAGCTTGTCTTATATTAATTTTTTCAGTCATATAAATATCTAGATTTTTTCTATGGAACACCTCATCTGGCTTTACTTTAAAGGTGATAATTAAATTTCCTGGATCACCTCCCGTAATTCCTCGCTCCCCTTTTCCTGAAATTCTCAGCTTCGATCCAGAATCAATGCCTTTGGGTACTCGAATATGTAGTCTCCGCTCTTTTCTCAGGATGCCGTGCCCTTTACACAGAGAGCAATTACTATTTGGGATCACACCTCTTCCGAAACATCCTGGACAATGGCGAATCTTCGCAAACGGCCCTTGGTTAAATATAATGTCTCCCGTTCCACGACATTCAGTACATCGCTGCCGCTTCCTTCCCTTTTGTGTCTCCAAACCCAAACAAGAACCACAATCCTCAGTCATAGGTACTTTTATGGAAATCTTTCCCCCCTTTATAGCTATTTGGAAAGAAATTTCCAGTCTGTACTGGATGTCTTGACCCCTGCGAGGTTCCATTCTGTTCCTGGAAGACTTCCGCACATCAGCCTGTTCGAAAATGGAGTTAAAAATATCACCTAGTCCTCCAAATGCCCCGAAATCGTCAAGTGAAATTCGTGAGGATCCAAATCCGAACCCATTGTCACTCATCCCGACGTTTGGAAGTCTGCGCATCTCATCATATTGTTTCCGCTTTTTGGGATCTGATAGTACCCCATAGGCTTCACCCACAGATTTAAACTGATCTGTGATTCCGGGATCACCAGGGTTTCGGTCAGGATGGTATTTTTTGGCCAATCTTCGATAAGCCTGCTTGATCTCTGTTCCCGCAGAATTCTCTGAAACTCCCAGGACTTTATAGAAATCTTTCTTAGGAGGAGGCATAAGTCCCTTTAGTAGAGATTATTCTTCCTTTAACACCGAAACTCGGGCCGCCCGTAGAAGCTGATCTCCAAGTCGGTACCCTTTCTGGAAAACCTCGCAGACTTGTCCATCTTCTTCGGTAAGATCAGTAGGAACTGTGACCATAGCTTCCATGAAATTCGGATTGAATATTTCGGCACAAGGATCGACCACTTCCACACCCATGGCTTCTAATTCCTGTTGGAATTTCCTCTTCACCAACTCTATTCCTTCAATTAGAACTGCCACATTGGTAGATTCCGTTTCTTCAATACAGCTAACACGCTCGAGATCATCCAGAACTTCTAAGAATCCGCTTAAGAGATCCGCTTGTCCCTTATGGCGAGCCCTCGACATTTCTTGTTCGACCCTGCGGCGATAGTTTGTAAATTCTGCAACCAACCTTATATATCTGTCTCCCTCTAATGCTAGTTCTGATTCATAGGCGAGTAGCCTATCTCTATCGCTCTGAGGCTTGCTGGCCTGAGATTCAACATCCTCGGAGTGTCCTTCTATTTCTAAATCATCCGACAAACTCTCTACCTGATTTTCTTCCTTGCCACTATTTGTTTCCACTATTTCGGCAGTACGGTCTTCATTCATTGTGTGTCCAAGTTGATGTCAAATCATTTCTTCTGATTTTCCAGCCCGTATCAAATCTATCTCAATCCTGTCTATTCGTCAGTATTCGGAATAAGGAAAACAGGGCTGCCTGAGCAGCTCGTTCCCTTATAGATTCCCTGTTACCCTGAAAAATTTTTCTAAAACTGATAACTTGATCATGACCAGCTACAGCATAGCAAATCGTGCCAACTGGATTATCTTTGGTACCCCCATCTGGCCCTGCGATACCGGTAAGTCCGATCCCAAAGTCCGCTTTCATCACCTCGGTAATCCTCTCGGCCATCAACGCCGCTACCTCTTCAGAAACGACACCTTTTTCTTCAATCACTGATTTGTCGATCCCCAGAACCCCAGATTTAGTAGCTACATCGTAGGCAACTATTCCTCCCTTGAAATACCGTGAAGACCCTGGCAAATCAGTGATGTGCTTAGAAATAAGACCCCCGGTACAGCTTTCGCCAACAGCAAAACATTTCTTGTCCATTAACAAACACTCGGCCAACGAGTCCATAATACTTTTCTTCCCCACACTGTAGCAGTAGGGAGCCAAAGTCGTTTCTATTATATTTTCACAGAAATCTAGACTGCCAAGTCCTTGACCACCTGAAAAGGGAGCAGTTAATCGAAGTGAAACACCTTGTAACCCAGGCAGAAAAGCTACAGAAACATCAGAAGGAAATCGTGATATGTCTTTATCGAGTTCTTCAGCTAGAAGAGACTCTGGAATTCCACTAGTGTTGAAAGTTCTCTGTAAAATTGGATCTAAACGTGATTGGAAACGTTTATTTATATACTCTGTTACTGATCTATCGAACATCGACTGCATTTCATGGGGAACACCTGGCAGAAGAACCACTGATTTCCCTTCATTTTCAATAATTAAACCAGGTGCCGTGCCTTCACAATTGGGAATGATGATAGCCCCCTCTGGAACCTCGGCTTGGACCAGATTCCTGACAGGGAGCATCTCGTAACCTATAGTGGAAAATCGACTACGTAACTGATCAACCAAACTTTGATTTACAATCAATTTCAGGCCAAACAATTCGGCCACAGATGGCCTGGTGAGGTCGTCAATAGTAGGCCCCAACCCACCAGTCACTATGACTAACTCCGACTTCTCCAGTGCAGTCATGATGGTCTGTTTGATAGCCACGGGATCATCACCTGTGACCCATCTACCTGTGACTGGAGTCCCCAAGTTCGTCAACTTCTTGCTCAGCCAGGATCCATTCCCGTCCAGAGTCTCTCCAATCAAAAGCTCGTCTCCCACAGCAACCACTGCCGAACTTATTCCTTTGGACTCAGTCACTCCTGCCTACTCCAATTAATTTCCTGTAACTCCAGAGATAATCAAACATTGAATAAATAGTGAACATCAATGCCAGAACTAGTGTGACACCAATCCAGGTAGAGTGGAACTGAATCCACAACTGATAGGGCCATCCAGAAAAATCTCTGGCCTTACCTATATCTTGCAAAGGGTACCAAAACAGAAGGCCTCCGGAAAAACAGTTTTGGAGCAAAGCTTTGTATTTCCCTGATATTCCTGCCGGAATGACTACTTCTCTCCTGGCCGCCCATTGCCTAAAAATAGTGACGAATATTTCTCGACCTAGGATTAATACCATAACCCACGATGGCAGCGATCCCCAGTATGGTATGAGTGACCCATCGATTTCACGATGGGAAATAATGTAAAAAGGAATAAAGGTAGCTGCGAGCAGTAATTTGTCAGCTAAAGGATCTAACAATTTCCCAGTATCGGTAATCCAGCCATACCTTCTTGCTAAGTAACCGTCCCACAGATCTGAGGCTCCAGCAAAAAGAAATAAAACAAACGCCGACAACCTTCCTTCTAATGAATTACTTAAAGCCAAGAAAAAGATTGCTGGGCAACATAGCATACGCCCTACCGTCACCAAATTGGGTAAATTCTTACCTAAACCCATCATTTAATCCTAAACAATAAAGTCGCAAACAATTTTTCATCATACAATAAATCCTGAGACTGTTCGACCATCAAAAACCTGGTGAATTGGGTGCCAGAGTTTCTTTTTCCATACGAGCGATTATTAGTTTAGCTCTTTCCTTCAAAGTATGTTTTCTCTCCCAGAGAATGAAATCCCTCATCAGGTTGATGTTGTCGACGGAAGCTTCAACCTTGGCCATATGACCTAAAGCCGCCAAACGTCTTAGGAATTTCGGGCTAAATAGATCTCTCCTATGTCGGGCAATCTGATCTCTAACTATCCAGGCTGCCAACATCCCCAGTAAAGCTACACCTAACACCGCCAGTCCAGTCTTCTTTATTTTTTTCTTCATTATCTACATTTCCGTCCTTCCAGCCAGTGCTTCAACTATGGTTGAGGCATCCACATAGTCCAAGTCACTCCCTACCGGGATTCCACGAGCCAACCTGGTGACCCTCGGACCGAGAGGTCTGATCACCGCCTCAAGATAGATTGCCGTGGCTTCTCCTTCAACAGTTGAATTGGTAGCAATAACTACTTCTCGAACCGAGGAAATACTCCTTTTGACTCTCTGAAATAAGGAGGCCAAATTTAGTTCCTGTGGGCCTATTCCGTCCAAAGGAGACAACCTGCCCCCCAACACATGGTAAAGACCACTGTAAACACTGGTTCTTTCGATCGCTTCAACTTCATGTGCCTCCTCCACCACGCAGATC
>DUCW01000037.1:0-1122 GCA_012959595.1 Gemmatimonadota bacterium | reverse complement strand
AGCTAACATCACGATTTGGATTGGTGCATATTGCACACTCTTCCAGCTCCGTAAAACTCCCACAAATATTGCAAGGATGGACTCTTTCAACTACTTCTCGTATTTGATCGGCTAACTTCATTGCTTCTCGATTAGATTTTTTCAACAGGCTATGAACAAATCTTTGTGCCGTTTTTTCACCCACACCTGGCAGTCGCTTAAACTCTGACACCAACCCTTGAATTAAGGACATTCTATTCCATTCACCACCGAACTGACATAGTCAACATGGCATCCAAACACTGGACTAAAGACCTAAATCTGGGAAAGGAATGGGCAAACCTCCTGTTATTTTTTTCATCTTTTTTTTACTGATCTTACTGGCCTTTTCCTGAGCATTGCTAACAGCAGCTACAATTTGATCCTCTAGTATCTCTTGATTTTTTCCGCCCGCCAACGTTTTTCTTATTCTAATGGAACGGATGAAACCTTTACCATCTACAGTTGCAGTCACCATTCCTCCTCCAGAAGTACCGGAGACTTGAATACGTTCAAGTTCCTCTTGCAAAGCCCCAATACGCTTTTGCAGTTTTTGGCCCATCTCCATTATTTTTCCAAAACCTACCATCTTGCCCTCCTCGAAAAAGCAATCCTTTCAAGTCAATCCAGTAGCTCTAAATTTAACTCATTCAACGCTCTCTGAAGGTTGGGGTCCTTTTCGATGAGAGCGTCCAATCGTTCTTGTGGAAGCCGATTCTTATCCTTTCTCGTATCCTCTATTTTTTCGGTTACATAGACAATTTCCACATTCTCTTTGAGTAATTCTCCTATTTTTCTTTCGATAGCCAGGGCGAATTTATCATCCCTAATTGTTTGTAGAATGTCTTCAGAAGGACCCTGAATGACGAATTCCCCATTTTCTCCTTCGTATACCCTACAAGCCCTCAGAAAAGGTTTACCGCCTCTAGGGATTCCAGAGATCCCAGCGATTACCTCTGTCCATATTTCTGAAAATCCAACCTCATCTTTTGCGAACGATTTCGGGACATTAGAAACACCCCCTCTATTTACTCCCAAGCTGCCGTCATCCACACTTTTCGATCCGTTGTCTTGAATCTCAGTTTCCCCTTCTTTATCCAGTTC
>DUCW01000036.1:32326-34321 GCA_012959595.1 Gemmatimonadota bacterium | reverse complement strand
CTCCGCCTGATCGTCCTCGGAGCCGGCGAACAACCCACACGCCTCGTACGGCACGCCGGCGAGTGCATGGGCGACCATCGCGGCGTGGACGTCGCCACTGATGCGCAGACGTTCGCCGGACATGGCAGCGAGGCTAACCCCGCAACCCCCACCGGTACGCTCGCCGGATGGGCGCTAATTCCACGAACAAACCGACGAGCGAGCGCTCCGATGCCCGCGACCGGACCGTCGCCACCAACCGGCAGGCACGCCGCAACTACGAGGTCCTCGACACCTGGGAGGCCGGCCTGGTGCTCCGCGGCGGCGAGGTCAAGTCGCTGCGCGGGGGGAAGGGAAATATTGCCGAGGGATTGGCTTTGACTATGTACACTCCAGAAGAAATAAAGCATGGGATGTCGCTACAAACTACTCCTGCTTTTTGTGAGTATGGTGACGTGAAAATCAATTTTATTGACACGCCGGGGTTCATTGATTTTATGGGGGAAACATTGTCAGCACTGAGAGTCGCAGATTCGGCAGTGATAGTAGTTAGTGCAACCTCAGGTGTAGAAATTGGAACAGATACAGTTTGGGATTTTGCCAGGGAAGGGGGTATTTCCAGATTTGTTTTCATCTCCATGGTGGACAAAGAACATGCTTCCTTTCAGTCTACTCTGGGGGAAATCCAAGAACATTTGAGTGAAAAAGCTATTCCTGTAGTAATTCCAATTGGAGAAGGGCCTCAATTTACTGGTATCATCAACCTTTTTACTGAAAAAGCTCACATGTTTAACAAGAATAGTGGAGAGGGTCGATTTACAGAAGTTGACATTCCAGAGGATCTGAAAAGTGAAGTCGAAATGCGAGGTAAAGAGCTTCAGGAAGCACTGGCTATGACAGACGAAGGTCTGATGGATGATTATTTTGAGCGTGGCAGGATTGCACCCAAAGATGCTGTGGCAGCCATGGGAAAAGCTGTCTTGAAAGGGAGTCTTATTCCCGTATTTTGTGGTTCATCTACAGAATTGTATGGCATGAGTGAACTGTTGGAAGGTCTGGTTGCTATTTCCCCAAGCCCTGCGGATATACCTCCACAGATTCTAGGAAAAAATAATTCCGATGACGATCAGGTGCTGCAGTCAGATGACAATAGATTTTCGGCCCTGATTTACAAGACTTCCTCAGAACCACATGTGGGAGAGCTGTCGTTTTTTAGGGTGTTCAGCGGATCAGTAAGTACTGGCGAGATTGTTAAGAATGCTGAAAGAGGTTCAGTGGAGAAACTGAGCCATTTGTCTATTTCTATGGGAAAGGAACGATTTGAAGTTGATAAGTTGAACGCTGGAGATCTTGGCGTTGTAGCCAAACTGAGGGATTCTCATACAAACGATACTCTTTGTGGATCAGCTGGTGACATTGTACTACCCAAGGTGAAATTTCCGAGGCCGGAGATTTCGGTGGCCATCCAAGGTGAAACCAGGGCAGATGATGATAAATTGGGAGAAGTCTTAGCTAAGTTACAGGAAGAGGACCCAACATTTGTTTCGGAATTTAATGCAGAATTACACCAGCCTATTGCTAGAGGTTTGGGAGAGATGCATTTAGAGGTTCAAATGGAACGGATGAAGCGAAAATATGGAGTAGGAGTAACAACCCATCGTCGTAGAATTGCCTACAGGGAAACACTGACAAAAATGGGAGAAGGCCGAGGTAGGCATAAAAAACAGTCGGGAGGCAGAGGTCAATTCGGTGATTGTTGGGTGCGGTTACGACCTCTACCAGCAGGGAGTGGCTATCAGTTCAAGAGCTCCATCAAGGGAGGTGTGATCCCTGCTAAATATATTCCTGCGGTGGACAGAGGTATCCAGGAAGCCTCACGGAATGGGATTTTATCGGGATTTCCATTGGTGGATTTTGAAGCAGAATGCTATGATGGCTCCTATCATAGTGTGGATTCGAGTGAACTGGCTTTTAAGCTGGCTGGATCTCAGGCTTTCAGGAGTGTTTCACAGAAGT
>DUCW01000036.1:14202-32260 GCA_012959595.1 Gemmatimonadota bacterium | reverse complement strand
AGTCTTACTAGAGCCTATCATAGAAGTATCGGTTACAACTCCCGATGAATATGTGGGGGACATCATGAGTGATATAAATGGGCGTCGCGGAAAAGTTTTGGGAATGGATCCTATTGGAGGACGGACGACCGTGAAGGCATTGGTTCCTGAATCTGAACTTTATAGATATGCCACATCATTAAGGGCTATCACACAAGGGAGAGCTCACCATACTAGAAAGAATGAAGGATTCGATGCAGTCCCCGAGAAAGAGATCCCCAGGCTGATTGCCACAAACAACGAAGCTTCATTAGAAGCCTGAAGAAAGAGGAATTCATGTCCGGACATAGCAAATGGGCAACAATTAAGAGGAAGAAGGCGGCCACCGATGCAAAAAGGGGCAAAATATTCACTAAGCTCATCAGAGAGATCACCGTTGCAGCTCGAGATGGGGGTGGGGATCCCAATTTCAATCCTCGCTTGCGGTTGGCCGTGGAAACTGCTAAGGCTGGGAATATGCCGTCCGATAACATCACTAGGGCCATCAAGAAAGGAACTGGGGACCTGGAAGGGGTAAGTTACGAAGAAATCGTCTACGAAGGATATGGACCAGGTGGGGTCGCCTTGTATATAGAAGCTCTTACCGATAACCAGAATAGGACTGTTGCAGATATTAGACACATATTAATCAAAAATTCAGGAAGTTTAGGAACTGCGGGATCGGTGGGTTGGCAGTTTGACAGGAAGGGAATGATCTACCTGGACGGTACTTATTTAGATGAAGAAACTGTGTTTGATCTGGCTATTGAGGCGGGTGCGGATGACGTTGTCTTAGAGGATGAAGAAATAGCAGTCATTACTGGTGTAGAGCAATTTCACGGAGTACAGGAGTATTTGAAAGAATCGAGTATCGCAATAGGCAAGGCAGAGTTGAGCTGGGTGCCAAAGAATGAAATTCTAGTGAATGCAGATGATGCAAAAAGGCTTTTGAAAATCATAGAGGCTTTAGAGGATTGTGATGATGTCCAGCAGGTGTCCTCGAATGCTGATTTTGACGAGAAGATTCTAGATCAGGTGATTTAGCTTGAGTTCAGAATTGATCCTAGGAATTGATCCAGGTACAATTGTGACGGGCTACGGAGTGATCCAGTGCACCTCCTCCAATGAATTTTCGTTGAGGGAGTGTGGAGTTTTTCGTACTTCCTCGAAACAGCTACTGGGAGTTCGCGTGAGGGAAATCTACGATGAAGTAAAGACCATCATTGATCGATTTGATCCAGATGTTGTAGTGGTTGAAGATGTATTTGTAGGGAAGAACGCTCGAAGTGCACTGATGCTCGGGCATGTAAGAGGCGTTATTCTTTTGGCTGCGGAAGTCTGCGGTGTCCCAGTTGCTCAGTATACTCCCCGAGAGATAAAAAAAGCCGTTGCTGGCAATGGTAATGCCACCAAGGACCAAGTGGCATTTATGGTTCAAAAAAGGTTGCGGCTGAAGGAAGTTCCTAGCCCGTCCGACGCATCTGATGCGGTGGCTGCGGCTCTGTCATATAGTCTTTTAGGGGGTTGAAGTGATCAGTCGGTTGAAGGGGATCTTAGTCACTCGTCAGGTTGATCAAATAGAGATAGAAACAGCTAGTGGTGTGGTTTATGAGGTGTATGTCCCTTTAAGTGTTTTGGAGAGAATTCCAGAGCATCTGATTCCAGAATGTGAAATTTACACTCTTCAGGTAGTCAGGGACGATTCTATCAAGCTCTATGGGTTCTTAGAATCCAAAGAGAGAGAACTCTTCAAAAGGCTTCTCGGTGCTTCCGGTGTTGGACCTAAAATGGCTTTAGCTATGCTGTCGACCTACTCATCTTTACGTCTGGTTAAAGCCTTGATGGAAAAGGACATTGGGGCTCTCACGCAGGTGAGTGGTGTGGGGAAAAAGAAAGCAGAGCGCATCGTATTAGAACTGGCCGACAAAGTAGAAGATTTGGCAGATGGTTCCGACTTGACTTCTGGTTCATTGGAATCAAGTTCTCAGGAGGCGGTAGCTGCACTGGTAGCACTTGGATACTCCTTTGTTGACGCTGATGCGGCGGTTCGTTCGATTTTGGACGGTGAGAAAATCAGGAATACAGACGATTTGATCCGGCTAGCTTTATCGAGACGATGACACTGATTTTGAAGTTCAGGAACTTGAGACTATGAAAGATAGGCATGAGGTAACCACTCCAGAAACTCTGGGTAAAGAAATATTATCGGAACCAGCACTGCGACCCAGCACTCTGGACGAGTTCATTGGACAAAACAAAGTAAAAGAAGCACTCAAGGTGTCAATTGAGTCAGCTATACGTCGTAAGGAACCTCTGGACCATTTGTTGATTCACGGCCCTCCCGGACTAGGAAAGACGACGTTAGCATCACTGTTAGCCAAAGAAATGGGTGTAGGATTTAAGGCTACTTCTGGACCCATTCTTGAAAAACCTGCCGACCTTGTTGGCCCACTAAGTAATCAAGAAGAAGGAGATATCCTTTTTATTGACGAAATACACAGGTTGCGACCAATCATGGAAGAGTACATGTACCCTGCCATGGAAGATTTTCGTGTGGAAATTCGGCTGGCAGACGGACCTAAAGCTCAGACCATGACGATGGATGTTGAAAGGTTCACCCTGGTGGGTGCGACCACTCGGTTCGGTCTACTCACATCACCTATGCGCTCCCGTTTTGGGATCATTCAACGCGTGAATTTTTACCCCTCGGAAGAATTAACAGAAATAATAGTTCGAAGCTCGAAGATAATGAATGTGGACTGTGCCTTAGAAGGAGCAGAGGTTCTAGCTGCACGCTCAAGGGGAACGCCCAGAATTGCTAACCGACTACTGCGACGGGTCCGGGATTTTGCTTTGGTCCGGGCTAACGGTAGTAGCATTACGAAAAAAGTAGCTGAGGAAGCTTTGTGTATGCTTGAGGTTGATGAATACGGACTAGACGAAATGGATGATAGGGTACTTAGGACGATAATTGAAAAATTTGATGGGGGTCCTGTTGGAGCCCAAACATTGGCAGTAGCGATTAGTGAGGACCTTTCGACTCTAACCGATGTTTATGAACCTTTTTTAATACAGCAAGGTTTTCTTATGAGGACTCCTAGGGGTAGGCTGGCTACTACTCGAGCATATGTAAGATGTGGTTTTGAGCCACCCAAGAGAGAAAACAATGAGAGCGAAGAACAGCTGGATTTAGTTGACTGACAGGGGTGTAACAAGAGGCACACGGCTTTCAGATTATGATTATGACCTCCCCCCTGAATTGGTTGCTAGTTATCCGACAGACCGTAGAGATCAGAGCAAACTTCTTGTGGTTTCAAGATCGAGAAAGATTCAGAGACACTTCATGTTTCGAGATTTGGTTGACTTATTTCGATCGGGCGATGTTCTCGTAGTAAATGAAACTAAAGTCATTCCTTCCAGACTTGTGGGACGCAAACCGACAGGTGCTCACTGTGAAGTGTTACTGTTAAAGCCGTGGACTGGGTCGATTACCTCTTCCGTATTTCATTCAAACCTGGGTGGGGTTGAATCTTTCTCTGAGGTGAGAGTTTGGGAGGCCTTGGTCCGTCCTGGAAAAAAATTGAAACCAGGACGAATTGTCCAAGTAGGTGATGACCTTCATGTAGAGATTTTGGATATTCTTCCTGGAGGAAATCGTTTGGTCCGCCTGATTTCTGAAGACACTCTAGAAAAAGCCTTGGAAAAACATGGTCGTATGCCCTTGCCTCCTTATTTGAATAGGGAGGAAGAACCGCTTGATCGAGATCGTTACCAAACGGTTTACTCCAAGAAGCTTGGATCTGTAGCGGCACCTACAGCGGGGCTACATTTCACTCCTAATTTGTTGGATGAAATTGATCTCAAAGGAGTACAACGCGTACCAATTACGCTAGATGTCGGAGTAGGAACATTCAGGCCTGTTGGGGTGGCCGAATTGGAAAACCACCATATGCACACAGAGAGTTATTTAGTACCCATAAGTACTGCAGAAATCGTGAATAAGGCTAAGTCAGAAGGTAGGCGTATTTGGGCAGTAGGGACTACTGTGGTCAGAACGTTAGAAAGTGCTGAAAAGGGTGGCGTGGTTAGACCGGGGCCAGGAGAAACGGATCTATTTATTAGGCCGCCTCAAGAATGTATAATGATTGATGGTCTCATAACGAATTTTCATCTACCTAGGTCGACGCTTATGATGTTGGTAGCTTCATTTTGTGGATATGAAACACTAAGAAGAGCTTACGGAGAGGCAATCAGAAAGAGATATCGTTTCTATTCTTACGGAGATGCAATGGTCATTGAATAGATTGCAATTGAGATTGTAAGTTGAAAGTCCAACTTGAAATACAAGTTCACGGTTCTGGGGAGCAGTTGGTACCGCTTGGCTATTGATGAGATATGTAGAGAATGTTCAAATATACGTTACATAGTACTTTGGGATCTGCTAGATCTGGTACATTTTGCACTCCTCATGGAGAGGTAGAGACACCGGTTTTTATGCCTGTAGGCACCAATGGTGCTGTTAAGGGTATCGCTCCAGAAGAGCTCCTGGATATCGGTACGTCTATGATCCTTGCGAATACCTATCACTTATATCTCAGGCCAGGGGAGGATCTGGTCCAACGTTTAGGTGGACTGCATGAATTCATGCGTTGGGATGGTCCCATCCTGACGGACTCAGGAGGGTATCAAGTTTTTTCTTTAGCAAAAACAAATAAAATCAGTGATGAAGGTGTAGTGTTCAAGAGTCATATCGACGGGTCGTCTCACTTGTTTACCCCGGAAAGAGTTATGGATATCCAAGGTCAATTAGGTGCAGATGTAGTCATGGCTTTTGATGAATGTCCGCCAGGGGGAGTAAGTAGGATAGAGGCAGAGTCAGCAAATATACGCACATTGGGGTGGCTCAAGCGGTGTAGGGAGCATTTTGAATCCAATCAAGGGAAAAGACAGGGAGTGACACAGAGTTTGTTTCCAGTTCTTCAGGGTAATGTTTTCGAAGGTTTGAGGTTGAGTCAAGTCAGGTCGTTTCTTGACTTGGGTGATTGGGATGGGATGGGTATAGGCGGCCTAAGTGTGGGCGAAGACAAGGAAGATATGTGGAGGGTCTTAGAGCTTTTGGATGCAGTCATTCCAACTAGCGTCCCCCGCTATCTAATGGGTGTAGGATATCCTGATGATTTGCTTGAGGCTATTGCTCGAGGGTGTGATATGTTTGACTGTGTTGCACCAACCCGAAATGCACGGCATGGTACCGCGTGGTCTACAGAAGAGGGGCAAATCAACCTTAGAGCTGCACGTTTCTCAGAAGACCAAAGCCCTATCGATTCTGAATGTGAGTGCTATGCTTGCCAGAAATATGATAGGGCATACATCCGTCATCTTTTTGTTTCCGGTGAGTTGTTTGGGGCACGACTTCTCTCGATACATAACATCCAATTCTTAGTACAGCTAGCGAAGGAGTCCCGGAAGAGGATTGCAGATGCTAGCTTTCATTCATGGTCAAAGGGATGGCTGAGGCGCTATAGGAAGGCGGCCAAGTGAGATTCTGAGGGGTCTTGTGAGCTGCTCAGTCTAACTATCACATTAACTAAATCGGAGCTATATCGTGCATGAAGCTTTACTAGCCGTTGTAGTAGCGGCACCACGTGAGGGAGCAAACGGAACGTACGTTTTTTTTCTGAATATGATAGCTATTGTCTTCATATTTTATTTTCTTCTGATTCGCCCTCAGAGAAAAGAACAGAAACGTCAGCAAGAAATGATACAGAACATAAGAACAGGTGACGAAGTGGTCACGAGTGGAGGGATCGTCGGAGAAGTGATTCGGGCTGACCCGGATCGTTTGATTATCAGGACAGCTGGGGAGAGCAAGATTGCTGTAGAACGGATTAGGGTTTCTCGGAAGATTGAAGTTGGAGAGAAACAACGGTGACAGTCCGAAGGGTTGTGTTATTAGGAGAAGAAGTCCTTCGTGCACCAACGGCGGAAATAGAAAGGTTTGGGAAAGAGACTCAGGCTTTGGTTCAAGATCTCTTTGACACAATGTATTATGCCGAAGGAATCGGAATAGCAGCACCACAAATAAGCGTTTCACTAAGAGTTTGTGTGATGGACCTCAGCAGAGCAGATGACTCAGAATCGCAGAGATTAACGCTAATTAATCCAGTGGTTTTGGAGTCCAGCAAAACTGAAGAAAAAGCTACGGAAGGATGTTTGAGTATTCCCGGCATGGAAGAAGTAGTGAAACGCCCAGCTCACATAGTCGTTAGGGCTCAAGATGAGCTGGGTAGAACTAATGAGTTAGAAGCTGAAGGATTGTTGAGTAGGGTCATTCAACATGAAATTGACCATTTAGACGGCATCCTTTTTTTCGATAGGGTCACTCCTCTAAAAAGAAAATTTCTGTTGAAAAAATGGAAGAAAAATCAGGAAGAGGAGCGAGCACGGTGAGAATTTTATTTTGGGGGGCTCCAGGGTTCGCTGTTCCATCTTTACGGTGCTTAGTTGCAAATGGGCATCAGGTAGTCGGTGTGGTGACTCCACCAGACCGCCCGGCAGGAAGAGGACGGAGCCTTCGTAGTACTGCTGTCAAGGATGAAGCCTTACGTAATGACTTTTGATATTAGAACCAGAAGACCTGAGCGATCCAGGATTTGAAGGAGCTTTAGGGGCAACAAGGGCAGATGCTTGCGTAGTGGTTGCTTATGGGAAAAAGATCACAAAGTCTATACTAGAAATGTTTCCATTAGGATGTATCAATGTCCATGCCTCGCTGTTGCCCTTACTTAGAGGGGCAGCACCGATCAATTGGGCAATTATCAGAGGATTCACAGAGTCAGGCGTAACGGTCATGCACATGGTAGAAGAAATGGATGCTGGACCGATCCTTTTTCAGTTGAGAGAAAAAATACGGGTAACTGACACTGCATACGACTTGGAAAAAAGGTTAGCTGTATTGGGAGCTGAAGCCTTGGGAAGAGCACTGGAACCTCTGGAAAATGGACCGTTAAGGGGTGAAGTACAGGATGAGTCGATTGTCACCTATGCCCCTAAGATTGATAAAGGTATGGCTCGTATAGATTGGTCGCAGCGAGCCTCGTCGATTGCTCACTTGATAAGGGGAATGGATAGACTTCCAGGTGCCTGGTCGGTTCTGATGGATAAACCTACCAAACTATTCAAGGCAATTCCTTCTACAGAATCAGTTTCGGGTGTATTGCCTGGGACCGTATTGGAGGCAAATTCAACCTCTGGTCTTAAAGTGGCTACGGGTCAAGGAGTTTTGGAAATTCAGCAAATTCAACCTCCTGGGAAAAAAAGGATGAGTGCTTGTTCGTGGATACGTGGCCGAGGAACCGAGGCAGGTCAGAGATTTCAATGACCGCGGATTTTCATGTTGTTACAGATGATGCAGCCTTAAGAAACAAATATTTCCTGGAACATGCAGTTGAGATATTACAATCTGGAATTCCAGACGTGTTTCACCTAAGAGGTCCCTATACATCTCCCAAGAAACTTTTGGAATTCGCTGGTGCATTGTCGCCGATAGCTAAATCGAACGGAACGAGATTTGTAATAAACGATAGGGTTGATCTTGCTTTGATCCATCAATTAGACGGGGTCCATCTGGGTGTGCGATCTTTGAGGCCTCGAACAGTGCGTAAGATTCTTGGTCTAGAGAAAATCGTGGGGAGGTCAGTCCACAGTGTCCAGGAGGGTGTTGATGTGGCTGCGGAGGGGGTCGATTATCTATTCTTGGGTTCTATTTTTAGGACGGCCTCTCACCCTGATTGTGCTCCACTGGGATTAGAACCCCTACAGGAATTAAGTAACCAAGTGGGAATCCCGATAATAGCAATAGGTGGAGTAACATCGGATAATGTTTCAACATTGTTGAATGCAGGAGCAAAAGGTGTAGCAGTTCTCGGAGATATTTGGGGGACTCCCTCCCCACCAGAAGCGGTTCTATCTTATCGGCATAATTACTGGTGAATTCAAAGTTAATTCAACATGGTCTAATACTGATGACGAGTGAAAGCGATAAAATTCAGGCTAGAGTAAACGGAGAGAGTCAGGAGATTTCAAAAGGACTTTCCATCTCCAAATTCATAGAGTCACTCGATCTCAATCCATTACTTTTAGTGGTTGAGTTAAATGCTGTGATCATAAGTAGAGAACGTTTTAGTGAAATCGAGATCTGCCATGGAGATCAGGTGGAACTAGTGCATTTTGTTGGAGGAGGATGAGATGACGCAACCGGAAGATCAGCTGGAGATAGGTAACAAGATTTTCAATTCTAGATTGTTTGTGGGAACTGGGAAATATCCGGACAATGAAACCATGGTAGAGGCCATTAGAGCTTCGGAGACGGCCATGGTCACTGTTGCAGTAAGAAGAATAGATCTAGATAGGACTAAGGACGAGGGGATCCTGTTTCATTTGGATCTTGATGAATTTTTTCTACTACCAAATACTGCTGGATGTTATAATGTGAAAGATGCTCTCAGGTATGCCAATCTTGCGAGAGCAGCCGGTTTCAGTGAGTGGCTTAAGCTAGAAGTCATTGGAGATGAATCCACTCTATTGCCTGATACTCAAGCCACAATTGAAGCGGCTAAAATCTTGGTAGCGGATGGTTTCAAGGTGATGGCATACACTAACGACGATTTGATTACCGCTCTTCGTCTTGAGGATGTTGGTTGTGTAGCAGTCATGCCTTTAGCTAGTCCCATAGGAAGTGGGTTAGGTATAGTAAACCCTTACTTTATAAGAGAAATCAAAAGGCGATGTGAAGTCCCCATCATTGTCGATGCTGGAGTGGGACTGGCTTCTCATGCGTGTATAACAATGGAACAAGGAGTAGATGGGGTCCTTATGAATACTGCAATTGCTCTGGCCGATGATCCAGTTATGATGGCTAAAGCAATGTGCTTGGCGATTAAAGCGGGGCGGTATTCGTATCTTTCGGGAGGAATGCAAGCGAAAGAAATAGCGGTCCCCTCTTCTCCAACCAAAGGTATGTTGGACTGACTAGGGTGGTTCTAACTCAAAGTAGAAAAGTCGTATGGAATATTCTTTCAGCTGTTCGTCGTGGAAGGCGTCTTGATCGGTCTTTTGAGGAAGAGACAACGGTGCTTGTTCAAAAGGACAAAGCCTGGTGTCGAGAGATGGCTTATGGAATCCAGAGGTTTCGAGGTCGAATAGATTATCTACTTCACCCTAACATAAGACGTGGTTTCGATAGCGTTGATCCAGCAGTAAAAGACGTTTTGAGGATTGGTTTGTACGAGACCCTTTATATGCATGGGGTCCCACAATATGCAGCTGTTTCTCAGGCTGTGGAATTGGCCAAAAAAGTGGGGAAGTCGGCGACAGGATTTGTAAACGCCGTGTTGCGATCTGCTGCGAATAAAGATGGCGGTCAAGAGAATTTCCCTGATAAACGAGCCGATCCAGTTGCCTATCTGTCAACATGGGGTTCACATCCAACTTGGCTGGTAAAACGCTGGTTGAGCAGATGGTCTGTCGAAGAAGTTTGCCATTTGGTGGATGCTAATAATCAAGTCCCACCGATCTTTCTAAATTGTTTACAAAGTGATCCCGATGAAGCAGTAGCAAGGCTCAAGAGGTTTGGAATTACGGCCGAGGAAGTTGAGGGGACGTCCTGCATTATGCTTAAGACATCAGGTTCACTGGGAAAGGCTATGACGGTGATTCCCTCTATGGTTCAAGATCCTGCAGCGGCACTTGTTCCAGCTTATATGGATATAGGAGTCGCCGACAGGATTGTTGATTTTTGTGCAGCACCAGGAGGAAAAACTATGGCTTTGGCTGCAAAAGGACATTTTGTTCTAGCTGTCGACCGTTCGTTCAATAGACTAGAGCTTCTAGGTGACAATTTGCAAAGATTAAAAGAGTCAGAGTCAGCGAATGTTTCTTTTGAAGTCCATATAGTTCAAGGGGACGTTTACCAACCAGTAATAGCAGAATCAGGAGCCATTCTTGTCGATGTTCCATGTACCGGAACTGGAACCCTAAGAAGAAATCCAGACATTCGCTGGAAGATTACGGAGGAAAATCTGAATGAAATGGTGTGCCGCCAAACCAAGATCCTCGACAGCATGGTTAAGCTAGTCCCTATTGGTGGAATTTTAGTCTATTCAACCTGCAGTTTAGAGTTGGAAGAAAACAACCATCAGATCGAGCGTTTTCTTCGTACATATTCCTGTTTTCAGCTAGAGCCTGGAAAGGGGGTTGATAGCAGATACTTGGATTCCAAAGGTCAACTTTCAGTGGTTCCTCAAATCTTTGGTTTTGACGGTTCGTTTGCTGCACGTATGCGACGAATCAGTTAATACTGAAGAGCTTTTCCACCTTGCTTGACTTGAGCTCTTTTTCTCTGGTTTCATCTTAGAGTCGTCTGGTGATGGTCTGCTTCCTCGTAATGTTTTCGAAGGAGGTCAGAATCAGGATGGTATGAACCTCCGAAGTCGTGCTGCATGTCTCGCCATACAGAATGTACGTGGTTGGCCTCATTCTGAACGTTATCATATTCAATTAATATTGTGGGTCCGTGGATACGGTAGTAATGGCCTTCTCCGGGTGTTCTGCTACCAGCCCATCCAAAGTAGAGATTTTCGATTCCAGCATCTTCAATTCGTTTTATCTGGTACTCTGCCACAATAGGTGTGGCGTTGTAAACGTACTCTCTGAGAGGTCGCATGAAAACGGGAAGTTGTTCAGTTTGATTTAGTGAGGAAATGGATATCCCTTGGTAAGTTTGAAGAGTAGCATCTCGGTTGGTTCCGGTGAGAATGTCTTCTGGAGCCTCCGATTGGAAAATAGCTACCTCCAACTGGTCACTGTCTAACAACGACAGAAGTTGGCGAGCGAGTTCCCCTTCAGCTCCCAATACCTTCTGCCCAGAGTGCTCTCCTTCAGTGATCAAGTGAGGGTTGGAACCAAAAAAGCCGGAGTTATTGAGGGTAATCCTTCTGGATGCCCAGAAGTGCTGTGTCCGCCGACTGAGAAATTGAGTGAGACATGATGTCCTTCGAATCGCCAACCCCAAGGGTTAGTGCTTGCGGGTGTGCCAAAAATGTTCCAGTAATAGTCTTCTGGGTCTCTTCTTTCAGGACTCCCCTCCATTACACCCAATATGCCTTCGAGTTGCATTATACCAGTGGCTTTCATATACCCTTGACTGCTCAATGAATTTCGTAGAAGTGCATGAGCGGCAGATCTTTGATGTTGGGTCATACTTTTGAGAGGTATGCCGCGTCTTGCCCGAGGGATAAAGTGCCAATCGAAGCGCTCTTCTGAGTCGACTGGCCAAGTTCCCATCTTCATCTGTGTTCTATTTAGAGTGTTCAGGTCGTTCTCTGCGGCTGTTGTCATTGGAGTTGTGGATTCAATGGCTTCGAAAGGCTGTTGTGAATTGCCAATCGAAAAGGCACAGACAAAACCCATGACTGTCAAGGTAAGTGGATGCTTAATCAGGTTTCTCTTGTTCCTAATCATGAGATTTTCACTCCATCAAGGTTCCAATAGGCACTGTTCTATTCTGTTGCGGAAAGTCATCTGTACGCAACCTTGCAAGTTAAATATTGGTGGCCTTGATTCTATATTTCCTAAAAACTCGAAACATAACTACATTCTGACGTGTAGAGACTTAGTGCACTCATTGTCTTGGGAGGCCTTGCATCATCCAGGTAAATCTGATGCATCGGGACTGTAACCTGATTGTTTTAGTAATTAACCCTTGGATTGGATATATATGAAGCTGGGAAATTCGATTCGCAGGAGACAAATCAACAGAAGACGGAGCATTCCAGGTTGGCGTGCTGTCAGGCATTGTTCTTCTACTTGTTGGAACGGGGGTGGGTTACGGCTTCTCTACGAAGGTTTGGTTTCCAATTCCAGAACTGGAAGGAGATTTCCTTGAAGTAACTAGCGTCCGTCACACTGATTATAAGGAAGCGATAGAGGAAGTTGCCAGCATAGGGTTATATGGGGTAGTAGCAGATTCTTTTAGACATCCAACTGCTGTCTATGGCCAAGTGTTGGGCCAAAATCCATTACCGGGCCAGCTCTCTTCTTTAGGAGATACGGTAGAATTGACAGTCAGCCTGGGGCCTATACGGAGGGCTGTTCCTGACGTTACCCGCATTGACTTTGCCGCAGCTCGACCAGTTCTGGAGTCCAGTGGATTTGCAGTAATCATAGATAGTTTAGAGGCTGAGTTGCCTTTGGGTCAGGTTGTTGAAATCCTCCCTGAACCTGGTACAGAAGTTGATCTGCCTATGGAAGTCAGGGTTGCTGTTAGTAAGGGGCCGTCCTTAGTAGCAATGCCACTATTATTAGGTGTACAACAGGAGAGAGGAGAAGAAATCCTGGACTCTTTGGGTTTGGTCGTGGAGGAAATCACGAGTCGTTTCCGATTTGGACGAGACCAAGGTCGTATTGTTGACCAAAGACCGCAGGCAGATAGTCTGGTACCGCCAGGTTCGTCGGTGAGCATAGTGGTGGGTCGTCGATCCAGTGGGAGCAGAAATTGATTAGAGTAGTTATCTTGAAACTACACATGGGTAATCGAAGAAAATATTGTGCGGGCAGCTCCGCTAAAGAGTATTACATGCGAGATTAATGGCAAAACATTCTAGTCGTCCCTACGCTTATACTTTGTTAGGAATAGTTTTATTGGTTTTCTTGGCTTGGTTAAATCCGGGTCGTTTCAGTGCGGTAGCACCGGGTGTGGCAGCACCAAATTTCCAAGCAAGAGATTTAGATGGCAATGTAGTTGAGCTTGAGGATCACCAAGGAAAGGTAGTGATGGTAAATATCTGGGCGACTTGGTGTGCTCCTTGTCTCGAAGAAATGCCATCTATTGAAAGGCTTTATAAAGAATTCCACTCCTTAGGTCTTGAAATCATGGCTGTAAGTGTGGATGCAGAGTCGGGACAGATGGATGCGTTGCGTAATCAACTGGGTGGAGACATCCAAGCGTTCGGAGACTCATTAAGCCTGACTTTCCCATTGCTCCATGATCCTTCCGGTTCAATCGAACAGATATATAAAACCACAGGTGTTCCAGAGACTTTTGTGATTGGTAGAGATGGCGTGATCTATAAAAAAGTAGCTGGGGGAACTGAATGGGATGCTCCTGAGCATAAAGACCTGGTGAAACGCCTGCTAGAGGCTACAGAGTGACGAGTTGGTTTTCTAGTAAATTTCGCGAAGCTATACTGGCAACAGATTTGAAAGCCATTTTCTCTGGGCCATGGAAGCTTAAAATAGCAGCTTTGGGTTTGGCTTTTTTACTGTGGATCATTGTAAGATTAAGTACTCAATCGGAGGACCCAGTGTCTGTAGGATTGTGGAATACGGGTACCCACTTTACTAATGTGGAATTCAGAGGAAACAATAATAATTCTCAGATGGATCAGTGAATGGAATCATCTGTCATTCTGGGTATTGAGACTAGTTGTGATGAGACTTCCGCCGCTGTACTAGAAACTCCTTACTGGCTTCGTGGGCACGTTGTTTCTTCACAAGATGAGCATTCTTTGTATGGCGGAGTTGTCCCGGAGATTGCTGCACGAGCTCATCTTAAGCTTATTGACAAAGTAGTAAGGAAAACTCTTGACGATGCCGGATGTCAGTTAGGGGAGATAGATGCGGTAGCCGTTACTGCTGGGCCTGGTCTCATAGCAGCACTTTTGGTGGGTGTTTCATGGGCGAAAGGGTTTGCTTTTGGGTTAGGGAAACCTTTGATCCCTGTACATCATATGGAAGGGCATCTCTTTGCACCTTCTCTAGAGAACAATGAAGCACGACCACCCTTTGTGGCTTTGTTAGTCTCAGGAGGGCATACGCTTCTGATGTATGTACCAAAATGGGGAGAGTATGAGCTTCTGGGACAGACACGGGACGATGCAGCAGGAGAAGCTTTTGACAAAGTCAGTAAACTGTTGGGGCTTGGTTACCCTGGAGGTCCGGTCATCGAGGAACGAAGTCATCAAGGCCTTGATGATCGTTACCGTTTTCCTCGCCCTATGCTGAGAACTGACCAAAACCGACATGACTCCGGGTATTATGATTTTTCGTTTAGCGGGCTTAAAACTGCAGTAGCTAGAAAAGTAGAAGAGCTAAAGGGCAGAGGGACATTGGAAGAAAGTGTATCCGATATAGCCGCTTCTTTTCAATCGGCTGCTGTGGAGGTCCTTTGCAAGAAAACTATGCGTGCAGTGAAGGAAAAGGCCTGTTCCAGAGTCTTGTTGGGAGGTGGGGTTAGTGCCAATTCAAGGTTAAAGAAAGACCTGACCGAGGAACTTTTTCCTGATGGTGTGCTTTACTATAGTTCTCCCAGGCTTTCGGCTGACAATGCAGCTATGATAGCTTGTGCGGGAGCTTTCAGGTTTCAGCAAGGAGAAACTGCCCGATCAGACTTAAGTGCAGATCCTAATCTTCCTCTGCCTGGTCTGAGAGGGCCACAACGATGAATATTATCATGAAGAGATCATAACAAATGTACCCGATTTTTTTTCGTATTCCTGAGTCGTGGCCCCTGATAGGTGGTTCACCTATAACTTCCTTCGGGGTCTTTATGTTTCTTACATTTATGGTTGGAGGGTTGGTGCTTCGACCTGAAGTTGAAAGAGTAGGGCTAGACCCAGAAAAAGCGTGGGACTTTATCACTATGGGTGTTGTCGGGGGTCTTGTAGGAGCCAAGCTCTATTACGTACTTCTCAACTATCCCAGTCTTTTCACAGATCCGATTGGCTCTATTTTTTCTCGGGGTGGGATGGTCTGGTACGGTGGTTTCTTAGGCGGCTTGGCTGCTGTGAGTTGGGAGGTTAAGAAAAGTGGGCTCAGATGGGCTCAGATGGCGGATTTGATAGCTCCCGTATTGGCAATCGGCTATGCCGTTGGCCGTATGGGATGTTTTTTAGTTGGTGACGATTATGGAAGACCAACAGATGCTTGGTTTGGAGTGAAATTCCCTCAGGGTTCGCCACCGACCCGTGCAAGCGTTATGGAGAACCACTTTGGTATAGAAGTGGATCCATATTTTGTCGAAAGATTCGGGGAAGTGATTCCAGTGCATCCCACTCAACTTTACGAAGTCGTCATGTCTCTCATGATCTTTGCATTCTTGTGGAGGATTCGAAAACATAGTTATGCCGAAGGATGGATATGGTGGATATGGTTTGTTCTAGCAGGTATTGAAAGGTTCTTGGTCGAGTTCGTAAGGCTCAAAGACGACCGTTTCCTAGGAATGTTTACAATGGCTCAGCTTATTTCATTGTTGCTGATCTTTATCGGGATACAGGGCATTATGCGGACATCGATCATGCAGCCTAGAAACCGTGATTCAAAGCAGTTCGCCTGACAGTCTTATGTTAAAAATCTTGCACGGATCCGATTTTCATTTTGGAAGACCTCATCTACCCCAAGTCACTCTGGATTTTATACGATTAGTGAATAACATAAATCCAAACGTCATAGTGCTAAGTGGTGATTTTACACAGAGAGCTAAGATAGAGGAATATAGATTGGCCAGAAGTTTCTTAGATTCGCTGCCCAATATTCCAATTATAGTCACACCTGGAAATCATGACATTCCACTCTATCGTCTTGGCCAGAGACTAATTAATCCTTTCAGAAATTATCAGGAGTTCATTTCTCAGGAACTGGACACGGTGACCAGGATGGATGGAGCAAGTTTTGTGGCATTAAATTCTGCTGATCCCTATCGATCGATCATCAATGGTCGGATCAATCCGAAGCAACTACAATTTGCAGCGAATGCTTTTAAAGGGTCACCGCCAGGAGACATCAAAGTGCTCGTGATGCACCACCCCTTGGTTCAATCTCCTGATGAGGGGAAACATGATGTTTTACCCGAAAGTACTTTTCTATTGGAAAGTTTTAGCGATATGGGTGTAGAACTAATATTGAGTGGGCATGTCCACCGTGCTTTTGCAAGTTACTTGGAAGCGAATATTGATGAACAAAGAATAGGTGAAGCAATGTTAATTGTGCACTCGGGTACTACTACATCAAATAGGGGCAGGGTACATGAAAAGAGGAGAAATACTTTGAATGTATTGGAGCTGAGTAGCATGGACTTCAAAGTGAACACCTATTGGTATGAAGAGAGGGAAGGTGCATTTTTAACTCGTGAGACTAATATTTTTCGTAGCAGGATTTAACTAGGTCGGTTCTCTTCTATAAGGGGAATTCATTTTTATGCTGAGATTTTAGAGCAAGTATGAAGACCTCATTGTTATTATGCCTTGTCGTCCTGATTTCTTCGGGAAAAACGTCGGCTCAGCAGGGATTGACTGAGCTTTCTGCCGTAGTCTTTGAAGGCAGTTCAGCTTTTCCAGAAGATTCCCTATCCAGGACAATCATCAATAGATCGACTAGGTGTAGAGCAGTTCTACTGGCTCCATTTTGTGCCATGGGTGTGCCATTCAGTGTGGATAGGCAGTTTCTGAATGAACGTGAACTTTCTAGCGACATTTTTCGACTTGAGAGCTATTTCAATCGAAGAGGTTATAGGGAGACTCGGGTCGATACAGTCATTGTACGTTCTCCAGGGAAGCCGGCCAGACTGATATTTAAGATTTCTGAAGGTCAGCCACTAAGAATTTCAAAAATTGAAGTTCGTGGTGCGGGAGAAATCGAAGGTCTTGACCAGTTTGAACCATTACCCTTGGAAGAGGGAGAAGTGCTGAGTGCAATAGACTTAAGTTCTGCGAGGGATACGCTAATACAAAGACTGGAAAATAGAGGATATCCCAGAGCAGATGTGCTGACTCTTTCCCGTCGGTCTAAGTCGAACCCTTACTTGGCAGACGTTACTTTCGACGTTCGGCCTGGTCCCTACGCAGTCTTTGGACCGATAACATTGGTAGGTAACGTAGAACTCAGTGATATGGCGATCAGGAAATTGTTGCCATTCAGTGAAGGTATGGAGTACTCCACCGCAAAAACTTTAGAGGGTCAGCGGAATCTTTTTGGCATTGAGATGGTGCAACATGTGACCGTTGAGGAAACTGTGGATCCAGGACGCAATGTTCCAGACAGCTTGATCCCATTACAGGTCCGAATTTCGGAGGGAGAGGTGCATAGGATGCGGACAGGTTTTGGATGGAGTACTGCGGATTGCCTTAACACAGAGAGTCGTTGGGTGAGTCGAAATTTTCTGGGGGGTGCACGTAGAATGCAGGTTCGTGCACGCCTTTCCAATATTATGTCTGAGACTCTATATAATCCTATTTGTGGCCAGTCGGCAGTTGGTGATTTCGGAGGACTGAACTGGTTGGTGTCAGCGGATTTTTCTCAGCCTAGGCTTTTTAGAGGATTTTCCTTGGGTTCTAGTTTATTTTTCGAAAAACAGAGCCTCCAGGATGTTTTCGTCCGTAAGGCGGTGGGCTTGGATCTGTCCTTGGCGAGACTCCTGGGCTCTAGCAATTCATTAACATTCTCCTATCGTCCGCAGCTGACCGAATTGGAAGCAGCAGAAATATTTTTCTGTACCAGTTTCAGGGTATGTCGACCGGATGATATTTCTGGATTGCAAGATCCTAATTGGTTGGCACCTGTCGGTGTCAGTTGGGTCAGAAATAGGACCAATAACCTACTCAATCCCAGCGAAGGCTATCAAATGATTGTGGATTTCGAACACGCATCTGCACTCACGGGATCGAGTTTCGAGTACAACCGGATCTCCGCAGAACTAGGAAGCTATGAAGAGTTGGGAAATAGGCAGGTGCTGGCAGGTCGAATCAGAGCGGGTTGGGTTGGCTCGGGCAATTTCAATCTATCTATGGGTGGAGTAGATGTAATCCATCCCCAGAAAAGGTTTTATTCCGGAGGAGCAAATAGTGTCCGAGGCTTTGCACAAAATCAACTAGGATCTCGGGTATTGACGATAGACACCCCTCAATTGCTCCTGGCTGACCCGACGACTGGAGAATCTCCCTGTGCTCCAGAAGAGATAATGGGATTGGGATGTGACGCTAATTCTTTG
>DUCW01000036.1:3137-14105 GCA_012959595.1 Gemmatimonadota bacterium | reverse complement strand
TTTCAGGGGGCTGTTTTTACAGATTTCGGGCGTGTTTGGAACACTTCTGAGTTATCGGACTCAGGTGATTTGGAAGTGACTCCTGGTGTCGGTTTTCGCTATTTGAGTCCTATTGGGCCAATTCGAGTCGACGTAGGTTACCGATTCAGAGAATTGTCTAAACTTCAAGTGGTTACCCCTCAAATACGTCAGTTTGATCCAGATCGAGATCAATATGATGACAAGATCAGAGGTTTGGTAAATGGCAGTGAAAGAGTTTTTGATTTTGTTCGTATGGATGATCTTGCTCTATTGGATTCCAGAGTGTCCTTTGGCAAGGTCGAAGGACTTTCTTTGTCTCGTTTTCAGCTTCATCTAAGTATCGGCCAGGCCTTCTAAGATGAAATTATTCAAGAGTTCCTTTGGGATTGGAATCCTCGTATCCGGGGCCGTGGTAGTGCTGACCCTTTCAAGCCTATTTTTCCTGTCCGCTACCAGCTTGGGTCAAAGATGGGTGTTGGATAGGATGATTCGGGAGGTCAACACTTCGGTTAAAGGCAGAGTGTTAGTGGAGGATATAAACTCCGATTGGATGCACAAAGGTGTCAAATTGGTAGGGGTGAAGGGAGAACTTGAAGAGGAAGGGTCTGGGGTTTTCTCCATCGATTCTTTGAGCGTTAAGTACTCTGTTTTTCAGTTCGTGAGGGGTAGGGTAAATCTTTCTGACCTAGTTCTGTGGAGTCCAGTACTAAGGTTGGAGAGGGACCAAGAAACGGAACGTCTTAACTTGGATAGATTTTTTGACCGACCGGACTCCATCCATTCATTGACAGAAGCCGCCTTAATTCAGGGTAGCATCGAAAATGGATCAGGTATCCTCTTTGAAGGAGTAACTGTTTTCGATGGTAAAGTAATTATTCCTCAGGACGTTTTACCAGAAGGAGGTGTGTGGGGAGGATTAGCACCTTCGCAGGGATCTGTAGAAGAGGGGTTAGGGTTCGCAGGGATCCAAGCACAGATCAGTAGCATGTCTATAGAGGGGGAAGAGGCTCAAGATATACGAATTGGAATAGACAAGCTGACTTTTGTAGGGACTGGATTTCAGGACACTTTAGAGGTCGCAGATTTTGGGGGTGGACTATTTTGGGCTAATCAAGAATTACAGGTTAGGGTCGATAGAATTAGGTTGGGTCGATCTGAAGCTACAGGTTTAGTCGTATTTGGTCTTTCGGAGGATCGAGGGTCTAATTTCTCCTTCGATCTGGCTAGTCCAGAGTTTGATTTTAACGATTTAAGGTGGATAAACCCGACTTTGCCGGTGGCTAGAGGGAGAGGGGAGTTTCAGTTTTCAGCAAGTCCTGCTGGGTTGGAATTGAGGTGGGGCAATATGGAATTGGATTTGGGATCGGGACGGATTATGACCAATGGCTTATTTAGCAGGCCAGTTGGGGGTAATCGGATCTTGGAAGATGTGCTTCTGGACTTGTCAGCTGTACCTTTTTCTTCTTTCGCAGCTTCCGTTCCCAAAGTAATCGGACGCCCAATTCTGGCTAGCCAAATTCCTTTAGAGGGTCTGATTTCTGGACATCTAGACCTTTCAGGCGATATGGATGCTGTCGCTGTCAATGCTGGGCTTACACTCACTGACACACAGGCAGGAGACACACAGGCAGTCGCAGAAGGAATACTCCATTTAAACCCACCTTTTGGTGCAACAGGTCTCAAGGTTCATTTGACTCCTTTGAATATGGAGACAGTCAATCAGATTTTGGATGGATTTCCACTTCAGGGTGCTATGGATTTTGATATACGTGCTCATGGTCGGATAGATGAGGGTATTGAGGTGGCCGTAGAGGGCTCCTATCGAAGCGGTAATCTGGAAGATTCACATGTATCGCTGGAAGGGATCTTGGTCCAAGACGATGAAGACATCAAAGTTTCCTTGGACGGAACTTTGGAACCATTCTTGATTTCAGGAATTGTTTCTCGAGAGTCGCTTTTTTCAAGTCTTGGAGTCGCCAGAGGCACAGTAAGAATTGATGGGACGGCCACGAACATGTCTGTCAGGACAGATTTGGTTACTCAAGATGGGAATTTCTCATTGGATACACATCTCGATTTGTCTGCTCCATTGCCTCGCTATCAAATAGTGGGTAGAGGTAGAAATTTTGATGCCAGTGAATTAGTTCCCCAATTTCCGGTGGGCACAGTAATTACAGGATCTATGAATCTATCTGGAGAGGGAAAAGGGTTGGGTTCTGTTGATTTGGAAGGAGAGGTGGATCTTTTCGACTCGCATCTGGGAGTTTTACCCGTGGAAACGGTAAAGCTAACTGTAAGAATATCCGACTCTGTACTGGATTTCGACACTATTTCTGCGATTGTGGCTGGGGTCTCTCTAGCAGGTTCTGGAAAACTCGCTACCGTCAGAGCCGCTGTCGCACAGCAGTTACATCTAAGTTTTGAGAGCAGTGATTTAGAGCAACTGAGACCATTGTGGTTGGGTTCCGATGTGATTGCTAGGGATACATTGACTTCTCTCTCAAGAGATATCTTGATTTTAGATGGGATTAACCCTGATACATTTCCGCTACAGGAAGAAATAGCTACAGAGGGTCAACTGTTAGGCCAACTAGTTTTGAGTGGATCTCTGCAAGAGACAAGGCTTTTGGGGGAAGCAGTCTTCTCTGGTGCACGGTACGGGAATAACATGGTGGGAGTAGCAGCTATAGACTTTTCGGCTGAGGACTTGTTCGCTCAGAGTGTCAAGATGGACTTTCAACTCGATGCGGACTCTTTAGATATCCTGGGGAGGAGTTTCGATTCTTTGTCAGTCAGAATGAGCTACTCCGATCCCAGAGGAGAGGTGGATCTCTTCTTGATGCGTTCAGAAGATGAAAATTACCAGGCAAGGATTGCTTTTGAAGACGCATTTCCAGCGAGGCTGTTAAATATTGATGAACTGTCCTTTAATTTCCCCGATGAGCGTTGGAATTTAGGTGGGCCAAGTAGGGTTTTATGGGATTCAGATGGGTTGACTTTCGGAGATTTTAGGTTGATTCGCCCTGGACCAGATGGATTGAGGTTTCAAACAGAAGGCAGGTTCCCATTCGAGGGAGAGGCTGATTTAGAGGTTCTGATTGAAAACTTGGACCTTAGCAGAGTGAGCCATCTCTTTCGTTGGGATGAAAATTTGGCAGGTGTGGTGGATCTAGCCTTCAACCTTACGGGTGATGATTCCGATCCCCAGATGAGAGGGGATGCTACGGTCTCCGGCTTTCAATACAGGGATTATTTTTTCCAGGAATTAGAAATTGATGGAAGGTATTCGGACAAGGAATTGAGTGGGGATATAGCTTTTGGGGATGGTTCTTCGGAATTTCTTTCAGTCGTGGGCATGATTCCCGTAGACTTTTCTATTGATCCAGTACAGGAAAGGTTTCTAGCGGAGGAGATGGAAGTGTTTGTAACTGCTGCATCCACTCCGTTCTCCTTGCTGATGGCTCCCTTTGATAGCTACCAGGAGGTGGAAGGGACGATATCTGGACAAGTTAGATTTGGAGGCACTTTGGACAAACTTTCCCCAAGTGGAGAAATGACTCTGATCGACGGAGGAGCTTTTGCTCCGGGGCTTGGGGTGCGGCATGAGAATTTGTTCGGGGTTTCTAATTGGACGCCTGATGGGGCGATAAAAATTGGGATTACAGTGGAATCTGAAGGAGAAGCCACAGCGAACGGCAGGATTGAAATCGGAAATATGACGAATCCAAATTTAGATCTAGAGGTTCATCTGGAGGAATTTCAAGCTCTAGACCGCCGAGATGTTAGTGCTAGGCTGAGTGGAGATTTTACGATAAAGGGCCCTTATAACCGCCCGATTGTAACTGGAGATTTGTTTGTGGATGAAGGCACCCTTTTTGTGGAGGAATTTCAAAGAGCAGTGAATGTAGTGGATCTATTGGCCTCTGTTGATGCCACACAAATAGACTTGAGTTCAGTATTGGGGGGCAGTAATCGCTTTCTGGAAAATGTACGTATGGAGAATACGACGTTGACCGTGCAGCGTGACAGCTGGATTAGAAGTGCCAGGATGAATGTTGAACTTGATGGTCAGTTAGATGTACTCTGGGATAGACAAACCCAAGAGTTGGCCTTAGTAGGTGAGCTTGAGGCGTTACGAGGTTCATATGGAGCTCTCGGTAGGCAATTTCAGGTGGATACAGGAACCCTGCGCTTTCTAGGAACTGGTGGGATTAATCCGACTCTGAATATTTCAGCGAGCAATAATGTCCGTTCTTCCGTAGGAGATCGGTTTGGCATCACTGCCTCTGTGACGGGAACTTTGGAGGCACCGAGGATCAGTCTGAGCAGTGACCAGGCTGGCTTTACAGAAGACGATCTGCTCAGTCATCTATATTTCGGGCGTCCGACGTACGCATTGACTTCGGGCCAAAATCAAGCGGTCAATTCCATGGGAGCTATTTTAGGTTCCGGAGCAACACTAGGGCTTAGCACATTCAGTAATGAACTTGGATCTGCAATGGCCAGGGAATTAGGTGTGGACTATCTGAGTATTACTCAAGAAGATTTTGATTTCCTGGGTAATACCAGCAGTACTCTGGGGACAACGGTTGTCGAAACGGGTTTTTATATGACTAAAGATCTGTTTGTGACTCTGTTACTGCGCCCTCTCTCTACTCAAGGATCAGGAAGTGGGTTTGCAGGAGTTCGTTCTGAATGGATTTCTTCGGATTCTTATACAGTGGAGTCTTTTTTTGAAGACCGTTTTTTCCGCAATAGGATGCTTGGTTTTGGCGAGCTTGGATTTCAGGCCAAGAAAGATTTCGGATTGTCTATTTTCAGGGAATGGATCTACTAAAATAGGTATTCCGATCTCGTTGCGGTAAATTCTTTGTTTCTGGTGGAACAGGAATGTGAGCTAAGAGTTTTGATAAGTAATGGCTAAAGATTGTCTTGTGATTCGTGGTGCCCGTGTACATAATCTTCAGAATGTGAACCTGGAGTTACCCCGTCGTGCATTGGTGGTATTCACCGGGTTGTCAGGGTCCGGGAAATCCTCACTGGCCTTCGACACGATTTACGCAGAAGGCCAACGCCGATATGTAGAATCACTGTCGGCATATGCTCGTCAGTTCCTGGGTCTGATGGAAAAGCCTGATGTGGATGTAATTGAAGGCTTGTCCCCAGCGATCTCTATCCAACAGAAGACCCTTAACCGCAACCCTCGCTCGACTGTCGGAACTGTGACTGAAGTCTATGATTATTTGAGAGTATTGTGGGCACGTGTTGGGGTGGCACACTGCAGGAATTGTGGACAGCCAGTAGCACAGCAGTCGCCCGAAGAGATCACGGACATACTTCTAGGTTTAGGGGAAACTATAAAGGTTGAAATTCTGGCTCCTTTGGTCAGGGGTAGGAAAGGCGAATTTCGAGAGCTTCTTGAAAAGGTGCGAATAAAGGGTTTTGTAAGGGCTGTTGTAGACGGTGATCAGGTTGATCTATCGATGCCTCCAGACCTCAATAGATATGAAAATCATGATATTTCTGTAGTGGTGGATCGCCTGGTACTGTCGCCGGATGACAGTGAACGATTAACAGAGTCGGTTTCTACTGCCTTTGGTTTAGCGGGTGGTGTGACTCAAGTGATAGAGCATCGAGGCAAAAAAGTAGTGGAGCATTTTTTTAGTGAGAATTATTCGTGCTTTCAATGTGGGACCAGCATCCCAGAAATAGAGCCAAGGCAATTTTCTTTTAATTCTCCACATGGTGCGTGCGAAACATGTGACGGACTAGGGACTACTAACCATGTAAGCCCTGAATTATTAGTGGGAGATGAGTCGAAATCTTTACTCCAAGGGGTGTTGCTACCTTGGGGGAAGCCTTCCGGGTATCTGATGAAGTCTGTAATCGCCGGATTGGCTGAAGCTTACGATTTTTCAGTGGAAGACCCCTGGAAAGATCTAGCTTCAGAAGTGAAAGAAGCCATCCTTCACGGATCCGGTGAGATGAAGATTCGTTTTCCCTATCGGAGGAAACGAGGTAAGAAATTTTATGAAGAGCCGTGGGTCGGTTTGATACAAGACATCAAGATCCGTCACCAGGAGACAAATTCTGAAGCTATAAGAGGTCAACTGGAAGAGTACATGTCTACCCTGCGTTGCCCAGATTGTCAGGGAAGCAGACTCAAAGTAGATTCGCTGTCTGTGACAGTTGCAGGTCGGTCTCTTGGTGAGATTGCAGACCTTCCTATTTCGGAGACGCTGGAATTCTTCAAGGGTCTGTCAGGAGATATTTCAAAAGGAAGGCCATCCGGTGTGCAGATGATATCATCGGAGATCGCCCCGCCGATTCTCAGAGAAGTACACGAACGACTAGCTTTTCTCAACGAAGTTGGACTCAGTTATCTGACACTCGGTCGATCGTCCGCTTCGTTATCCGGAGGTGAATCACAGCGTATACAACTGGCAAGTCAAATCGGAACCGGACTTACGGGTGTTCTGTACGTTCTAGATGAGCCATCTATCGGGCTTCATCAAAAAGACAACCAGAAGTTGATTGGAACCCTAAAATCTCTTAAGGAATTGGGTAATACGGTTATTGTGGTGGAACACGATGAGGAGACAATCCGAGCTGCGGATCATATCGTGGATTTAGGCCCTGGAGCAGGAATAACAGGCGGGGAAGTCGTTGTTCAAGGAACACTCAATGAAGTTATGGAGGAGACCCGTTCTATCACGGGTTCATATCTCAAAGGTTCCAAGTGTATAGAAATACCTGTCGAGAGGCGCTCGGTTGATAAGACCAATGTTCTGAGCTTGAAGGGTGCCAGAGGAAATAACCTCAACAACTTAGACGTTGATATTCCATTAGGATGTTTCGTTGCTGTGACCGGAGTGAGTGGTTCAGGCAAATCTACGCTCATCAACCAGACATTATACCCAACGTTGGCACGTCATTTTTATCGGAGCAAGAAGTTGCCGGAAGCTCATGATAGCCTTCATGGGTTAGAACTGATTGACAAAGTCATTGAAGTGGATCAGTCGCCTATCGGGAGGACTCCCCGATCGAATCCGGCTACCTATACGGGGTTGTTCACTCCCATCAGAGAGCTATTTGCCAAGTTGCCAGAATCTCAGATTAGAGGGTATGATCGTGGGCGCTTCTCTTTCAATGTAAAGGGAGGTCGATGTGACGCTTGCTCGGGGGATGGTCTAGTGAAAATCGAGATGCATTTCCTTCCCGATGTGTATGTGTCTTGCGATGTCTGTCGGGGTCGACGTTATAACACAGAAACCTTGGGCATCACACTGAAAGGCAGAAATATTTCAGACGTGTTAAACATGACGGTCCGTGAAGCTCTCGAGTTTTTTGACGCTTTCCCCTCCATCCGAATCAAATTGCAAACGTTATCCGATGTAGGACTGGATTATATCCATCTTGGACAGGCAGCGACGACACTATCAGGGGGTGAAGCACAAAGAGTCAAACTTAGCACTGAGCTTTCTAAACGCGGGACTGGCAAGACTCTGTATATCCTGGATGAACCGACGACAGGACTTCATTTTGAAGATGTCAGAGTGTTGCTCAAGGTGCTTCATGAGTTGGTAGACAAAGGTAATACGGTCGTTGTGGTCGAGCATAACCTGGAGGTTATCAAGACTGCCGATTGGATCATTGACCTCGGTCCAGATGGAGGCTATGACGGAGGGAATATCGTAGCCGAAGGCCCTCCTGAGAGGGTGATAAATTCCTCGAAGTCGCACACTGCGACTTATCTTGGAGATATTCTGAAGAGTTGACCCGTCCTTAGTAGTGTCTGTTCAAAATCCGGACATGGTGGATAAGTCTTGGTTTCTCCATCATCAAACCATTTGCCACATTCCTTACCCATGCTATAGGATCTCTGCCATCTCAGCTTTCCGTAAATGTCATAAAATTCATCTGGCCCATGCCGTTTACCATCTTTATATATGGACTTGCTCCATAGCTGGCCGCTTTCAAAGTAGGGCTCCCCCATGCCATGTGTTCGCCCCATGTTGAAGGCTCTCAGCTACCCTTTTTCGTAATAGCTCTCGACCAAACCTTCTAAGTCAGAGTGGCCGCAGCCAGATGCCATCAAGGCTGAGGCGCATAAGGATATTTGCTTCATTATCTCTCCTTCAGAAATCCATAACCAACTATAGCAGGATTTTCGTCGTTGCACTCTTTCTTTTGAGTGACGATCATGAGAGACTATAATTGATGTTGAACGAAATTTTAAATCCAGGTTTAGTTTACGATGAGCACAGTATACTTGAACGGTGAGTTTTTACCGAAAGAGGGTGCACAGGTTTCGGTAGAAGACAGAGGATTTCTCCTGTCGGATGGGGTCTACGAAGTAACACCCGCTTATGGGGGTGAATTCTTCCTTTTGAGGCAGCACTTCAGCCGACTGAGAAGTGGACTTGATTCCCTGCGTATCGACTACGATCCAGAAGAGTTAGTCGAAGTCCATCGCAAATTGATCGACAAGAATGGTTTAACTGAATCTGAAGTAGCCATCGTATACTTGCAGATAACCCGAGGAGTAGCCGAGAGGACTCACTATTTTCCTCCCGCGGGCACTGCTCCTACAGTTTATGCATTCGCAAAAAAATTCCAGAGACCTTCCATGGAATGTTGGTTAGAAGGGTTCGAAGCAGTGACTGTTCCTGATCGTCGTTGGTCTCGTGCAGATATTAAATCAATCAGTTTGCTACCCAATGTTTTGGCTGCCCAGGCCGCCGTGGATGCTGGGGTAGACGATGCTTTGCTGGTGAAGAATGGTATCGCCCTAGAAGGTGCCCAAAACAATCTTTTTGCAGTCAAAGGAGGTGTTTTGGTAACTCACCCTGCTACCCAGGAAATACTGCACGGTATTACGAGATCTGTCATGATAGAGATAGCACATTCCCTGGGGATATCCGTCCAAGAGCGACCGATTCAGGTAGAGGAACTGGAGACTATCGACGAGTTATTTTTTTCTGGAACGACCACGGAAGTTAGGCCAACTGTTCGACTGGACAGTAAGCCGGTTGGCAGTGGAGAAGTTGGCCCAGTTTCCAAGGCAATCTATAGAGCGTTTAGAAAAGAGATCGGGCAACCTATAGATCAAGATCTGTAGTCCGCACGAACTGCCTTAGGCGAGTCAGCTTAAGGATAGATTAGGTACTGCTCCCTAATGGACAGGAAACGCTGTAGTTGGCTGGACCAGTCACTGATGAGGCCTGGAGCTTTAGAACCTGCAACAATGCCTTTGCGCAAAGAATCAGTGCCTGCCAAGCGATCAAAATGGGAAGACAGCCATTCCCATTTGTCACCAGACATTTTATACGTCTCTACCAGTAGGGCGACAGCTACTTCGGTGGGGTTGTAGTCGGAGGATGTAGCTAGCAGCTGGACGCCATCCACCTCAGTTCCGTCAAATTTTCCATCTCCTGGATTCTGTGGTGTGAATGTCACCGCTTTGAACGACACACCTGCAAATCCATATTGATGCATTCGTTCTGCTAGATCTTCTCCGTTTAGCCAGGGAGATCCGACCACTTGAAATGGAAGATCGGTACCTCTACCGACTGAAAGATAGGTCCCCTCAAACAAGCAGGTCCCAGGGTAGTGAAGGGCACTCTCGAGAGTAGGCATATTGGGAGAGGGTTTGATCCAGGGGAGCCCAGTGTCTTCGAACGTCATGTTTCTCTCTAGGCCAGAAACTGGAGCGATATGCAATGGACCAGGGATATTGAACTCTCCTTGATAGTATAAGGCCAGTTCACCAGAGGTCATTCCGTGTCGCATCGGAATGGGGTATCTGCCGACAAATGTGGAGAATTCAGGATACAATATATTCCCTTGGACTGCTGCTCCTATTGGGTTGGGTCGGTCCAGTACTACAACTGGAATCCCATTTTCAAACGCTGCTTCCATACTCAGGGTCATGGTGGAGATATAGGTCCAGTAGCGGGCACCGATATCCTGTAAATCGACTAACAGAACTTCGACGTCTTCGAGCATTTCAGAGGTAGGTTTTCTAGTGTTTCCATATAGAGAGTAGATAGGAAGACCAGTTCTTGGATCGACACCATCTTCCACCTCTTCTCCCGGGTCTAGATCTCCTCTGATTCCATGTTCGGGTGAGAAAAGAGCAATGAGATCCACTTGAGGATGACTGAAAATAAGGTCGATTGAGGAGGACCCTTTGGAGTCCACTCCAGTTTGGTTGGTTACTAATCCCACTCTCTTGTCTTTGACTAAATGGAGAGAATCTTCCAGGAGTACCTGGATCCCTGGTTTTATTTCAGCATAATTCTGTTGGGTCGCAGCTTGAACGGACGGACGAGCAGGCATGAAAAGAACCAGAAGTGCGAATAAACTTATTAAGTAGGATTGTGGTCTTTTTAAGAAATTCATAGCTTGTTTCCTATCACTCCGGCTTGTTTAACAGCTCTATTTTTCTAGTCAAAAAGAGGTTTTGAAGACCCCTCATGAGAATCCACAAGACTTCTCAAGTCGTCTCTAATCATCAAGTGCTTATAAACCTATGGATCCTAGCGATCCTTGTTTCTTCATGCTACAGACAGGCTCCTATTCAAGGTTCCTTTGAGAATATCACCCAAGAACGTTCCGCCACAGATCCTTCTCAAGCTGTAGTGGCAGATTCTTCTCAAGAACAGCCGACTCTGGATGTTGAAGAGTCCGATCATTCTGGACACTGGGCACAGACAGTCTTAAGTGAGATGACTTTGGGAGAGAAAGTAGCACAGATGATGATGCCTTGGATTCTGGGGGATTTTTCACCAGAGGGTTCGGATGATCACGATAGGGTCATGAGTATGATCGACTCATTTGGGATCGGTGGGGTCATTGTGTCAGTGGGCTCTCCGAGTGAGGTAGCGGTAAAGCTTAATGGCCTGCAAAATCACTCAGAGTATCCGCTTTTAGTTGCTGCCGACC
>DUCW01000036.1:0-3127 GCA_012959595.1 Gemmatimonadota bacterium | reverse complement strand
ACTGGTGCTGGTTTCCGTTTTGGAGGAGGAGTCGATGGTCCTACGAACATCGTTTTGGGTGGGGCTACCATGTTCCCGTCTTTGATGGCTTTCGGGGCAACAGGTGACCCAGAATTGGCCTATGAACTCGGCCGAATCACAGGCTTGGAAGCCAAAGCTATTGGTGTACATGTTCCGTTTGCTCCCGTACTAGATGTCAACAACAATCCAGAAAACCCCATTATCAATATTCGCTCATTCGGTGAAGACCCAGCAGAAGTTGCCAGGATGGGAGTTTCATTTGTTCGCGGAATACAAGACAACGGATCTATAGCAACGGGCAAACATTTTCCTGGACATGGAGATACGGGAATTGATTCTCACAACGCTTTGCCAGTTTTCGAACATGGCAAGGAGCGGTTACAAGAAATTGAGTTGGTGCCGTTTCAGGCCGCGATTGATGCTGGGATGCGAGCTATTATGACCGCCCATATTGCAGTGCCAGATCTTAGTCAAGACAGATTGCCCGCAACTCTTACAGAGAAAGTGCTGACCGATCTTCTTCGTTCGCAGCTCGGATTTGAGGGCATCGTTTTCACCGATGCGATGGACATGGGAGCAGTGACCAGGACGTTCCCCGATGGTGAGGCCTCGGTGCGGGCCGTCATGGCTGGAGCGGACGTTATTCTGATGCCTAGTGATGTTGGGGATGCTGTAGAGGCTATTGTGAGTGCTGTGGAGTCGGGTCGTTTGACCGAGGAAAGGATTGAAAAGTCCGTCAATAAAATTCTTCAATTGAAGGAGGAGATGGGACTCCATAGAGAACGTAGGGTTGATGTAAATAAGGTTCCGTCAGTGGTAGGGATTCCTGCCCACAAAGAGGTGGCACAAACGGTTGCTGATCGATCTGTCACACTCATTCGCAATGGTGGAAACTTACTCCCATTGTTGGGTACACGAACTGCACGTGTGATGTCAGTCTCCTATCAGAATGGAAACAATCCATTATCCGGTCGCTATTTTGATGCAAGACTTCGCCAAACCTATCCTCGATTAAGTCGGACGTCGGTTAATAGATCATCCCATCCAGCTAAGTATGATCAGATCCTCAGCCAGGCGGAACGATCGAATCTAGTCGTTGTTTCCATTTATTCTAACTTCGCCGGGCAGGTGGAATTACCTGAGGAGACCGTGGATTTCATCACGGAACTTTCAAGCCGTAATATCAGTCATATCGTTGTTTCTTTTGGTAGCCCCTATCTGATTTCGGAGTTTCCCGAAGTCCAGGGTTATTTGTTGGCCTGGAGCTCAAGCCAAGTGAGTCAGGTGGCTGCTGCGGACGCCTTATTGGGAAAATTTGCGATTACTGGTAAGGTTCCGACTAGTATGAATCCTCACTTCGACATAGGAGATGGAATCCAAGTAGGGTCCAAAGGAGAAGTGGATGGCAGGTAGAACAGAGTGTCTGTACACCCTACTACTCCTGCTGGCTCTCGGAGATTTTCACCCTACAGCAGCTCAGCAGCTCAATCATTCTTCGTCTGGATACGACTTAGCGGATGACGCTCAAGTTTGGGTTGAAGAGACTTTGGCTTCGATGAGTCTTAGGCAGCAAATAGCACAATTGATCATTCAATGGTTGCCTGGGTCGTACGCCTCTACGAACAGTGACGAATTCATGGAATGGGCTGACTGGATACAAAACGACCAAATCGGGGGTATTTACTTATCCATTGGGCTTCCACACTCCTACGCTGCAAAGATCAACGAGCTTCAGGATTTATCTACAGTCCCCTTGTTAGTCACTTCAGATTTTGAGAATGGTGGACCTGGTATGCGTATCAACCACTCTTATGCGTTGCCTTCTCTCTTGCCTCAGGGCGGAGGTACTAGCTTCCCGCCTACTATGGCGTTCGGAGCCATAGGAGATGCTGATATCGTCCAAGAATTTGCTCGGATCACGGCGGTGGAAGCTAAAGCTTTAGGGGTCAGCTTGAACTTTGCTCCTGTGCTAGACGTTAACAACAATCCGAACAATCCGGTTATTAACACCAGATCATTTGGAGAAGATCCTAGTGAAGTAGCCCGTCTCGGTGCAGCCTATATAGAAGGAGCTCATCAGGGCGGTTTATTAGTAACAGCAAAGCATTTCCCAGGGCATGGGGACACCGACACGGACTCGCATATAGGTTTGCCAGTGATCAACGCTGGATTGGATCGTTTGAGAAATCTGGAACTGATACCCTTTGAGGAAGCTGTCGATGCCGGCGTTGATGCTGTGATGACAGCTCATATCGCTCTATCTGAACAGAATGGGTCTGGGAGTCTTCCAGCGACCTTGAATCCAAGGTTTATGGAAGGACTGCTCCGTGAAGAAATGGGGTTCAACGGTCTGCTTTTCACGGATGCACTTACTATGGGGGCTCTCGCTGCACAATATGGAACTGGAGAACTTGCCGTATTAGCTGTTGAAGCAGGTAATGACGTGTTGCTGATGCCTAGCGATATCGGTGAGACCATCGATGCAATCCATTCAGCGGTCGAAACAGGTAGAATCGCTTCTGAACGGATCGAGTCCTCAGTGAGACGTATCTTAGGGACTAAGGCACGGATTGGCTTACATCAAAGTAGGACAGTCGATTTGAATGCCGTCGATGAAATTGTTGGCAGGCAAGAGCATCTAGATTTTGCGGCTTTAACAGCTGAACGATCGCTGACTTTGCTGAGAGATGAAGACCATGTAATCCCTGTTGAGTCGGGCGAAACGCTGAATGTCTTTAGTCTCACGTATGCGAGAGAAGAGCACTTGGTTGCAGGAAGGGAATTGGATGCCAGACTGAGAAGCAGGGTTCGGCGGGTGACCTCTGGGAGGATCGGTCCAAATACTTCTTCCGAAGAGTATGATTCGTTGCTGGTTGCTGCATCGAATAGTGACTTGGTTTTGGTTAATATCTTCCTCCCACCAGTTTCGGGACTCGGAGAGATTGGGGTATCGGAGAAGCTCAAGAGTTTCATAAGCTCTAGGAACAGTGCGACTCCGATGATGGTCACTTCTTTTGGGAATCCTTACTTGTTGCAAGAGCTATCGGGTTCTCCCGGTTACCTTTTGGCGTGGGGCGATCACGAGGTATCACAAAGGGCCGTGGTT
>DUCW01000035.1:5650-6013 GCA_012959595.1 Gemmatimonadota bacterium | reverse complement strand
AATAGAATCTGATGACACCAGGATCCTAGTCGACATCGGATTCAGTGGTAGAGAGACAACTCGACGATTGCGTGAGATAGAAGTGCCTCCAGAAACTATTGATGCAGTCCTAATTACACACGACCATCGCGATCATACTTCAGGTGCTGGGGTTTTCAGCCGGAAGTACAGGATACCTGTCTACATGACAGCCCGCACACTGAAACAATGCAATATGTTATTCCCGAAGACTGAATCAGTTGAGCTATACCAACCCAGTCGAAGTTTTGTCGTAAAAGGCATTGTAGTCGAACCATTTCTGAGTCTACACGATGCAGCAGAACCTGTGGTCTTCTCTCTCACGGATATTTCAAAGCAGTTCAA
>DUCW01000035.1:0-5636 GCA_012959595.1 Gemmatimonadota bacterium | reverse complement strand
CTAGGTAAACCCACAGCTCAGGTCAGATTGGCACTCAAAGATGCTAATCTCGTGATATTGGAGTCTAACTATGATGAAGAACTCCTCCGGAATAGCCACTACCCGGCTACAGTCCAACAAAGAATTGCATCTAGCCGTGGGCATCTTTCTAACCGAATCGCTGCTCAATTCGCTTGCGAGTTACTTCACCCCAATTTATTTGGAATATTGTTGGCACATCTTTCCCAGGAATGCAACCGACCAGAACTAGCTCTTTCGACCATGGAAAAAGCGATCCGGCCCCAAGGATTCAAGGGATTCTTAGGAGTCGCCACTCAAGATAGTCCCACACGTTTTCTTGATCTAGAAAAACTCCAATTCCAGAAAACAGGGGATGAACAGTTCAGTCTCCTTTGAAAATACCAACAAGAAAAGCATTCGGTTTTACATTCCCAACAGAAGCCGGAAATCATTCGACAAGGCCAGGATCATGATTGCTATAAGAACAAACATCCCGACTTGACTGAACTTTAGCTTCGTTTCCAAAGACACTGGCTTCCTGCGGATCGCCTCTACACCCAAAAACATCAAATGTCCACCGTCCAAAACAGGAATAGGCAGTAGATTCAAGATAGCTAGGTTGATCGAGAATAAAGCCACAAACCGTAGATATGACTCCAGTCCAAGCCGTGCAGTTTGACCAGCCATCTGTCCTATTGCAAAAACGCTCCCTATCTCCCTGTGGGAAACCCCTCCAGTAAATAGTTCTCCTACGAAATTCAAAATCAAGCCACTGTAAGCCACAGTTTCACTGAAACCGACCTGGAATGACTTCATCAAACCAACGCTTTCACTTGAATATTGGAGGCCTGGTGAGTTGACTCCCATTAGACCTATCTCAGAGTCGCCATCGGACACCAAGCCAGGTGTAATAAACCTGACTAACTTTCTGCCATCTCTTTCCAAAGAAAATTCTAACTGGACGTTAGGATTCGACCTCACCAAGTCAGTAATTGTTACTCCTTCGATTCCCGTAACTTTGTCACCTTCCTGAAGCCCTCCTTTTTCTGCAGGAGAACCAGAATTCACGACACCGATAATATTGTCCTGCCACAGAGACAATGCTTGAATAATAAAACGTCGTTCTTCTTCGGATTCAGAAAGATCTATTTCTACTACACTCTGAGGATTCTCCGTTGATATTGCTAGATGTCCAGTAGGGGCTTCCAAAAACCCTTCACTCACATCACCCCAATGATTCACCACCCTATCCCCTATGGTCATCAGTCTTGTTCCACTTTCTAATAGACTCAAATTTTCGGCACCTTTAGGTAAAATATCTGAGTCTACTTGAGCAACCCTAGTTTCTTCTATTTCCTTTGTTCCCCAGAAAGCAGTCACCCCGGTGTAGATCAAAAAAGCGAGAACAAAATTCATCAAAACTCCCGCTGATAAAACAAAAGCTCTGGCCCAAATAGGCTTGGAATCGAAATCTCGATGACTTGGTTCTCGTCCTACCTCTTGTGAGCCGCCTTCCATCTGTTCCATAGTTTCGTCGTACATACCACCCATCTTTACATAACCACCCAAGGGTATCAGGCTCAGGAGGTACTCAGTCTCACCTTTTTTGAATCCGGCGATCTTCGGGCCGAACCTTATAGAAAATTTCTGGACTTCAATATCTACAGATTTAGCAGCTAGATAGTGTCCCAATTCGTGGACAAAAATCAACACTCCTAGCATTAACATCGTTACCGCAAAAGAAGTAATCATCCAGTGACCTATGCCTCCTTGATAGTATTCGATCCCAGCTTAAATATATCGTCAAAAACCTCATTGACCAGTTGGACTTCACAACAACTCGACAACCTCTTTCGCTAGTTCTCGAGCTGACCTGTCGGCTTCAAACACATCATCAATCGTATTAAGCTCATGCATACTGCTAGAGATTAGAGTTTCTTCGACGATTAGCGAAATTTCAGTGAATTTAATCTGACGGTCCACGAATGCCTCAACTGCAATTTCATTCGCCGCGTTAAAAACTGTCGGAGCATTCCCTCCCCTTATGCCTGACTCAACACCTAAACAAAATACTGGAAACTGTTCTTCATCAATGTTCTCAAAATCTAAACTCGGTGAAGAGGATGGATCGAAAGTTCTAAGATCCGGATCTGAAAGTCTTCCTGGATATGTCAGGGCATATAAAATAGGCAGCTCCATAGTCGGAAATCCAAGTTGAGCCAAAATAGATCCGTCTACAAACTCCACAAAAGAATGGACTATGGACTGGGGATGAATCACAGCAGAGATATGCTCATAGTCCACATCAAAAAGAAAGTGTGCTTCAATTATTTCCAGTGCTTTATTCGCCAAGGTCGCAGAATCTATAGTGACCTTCTGTCCCATTGACCATGTGGGATGTATTAAGGCTTCTTCTAAGGTGACCACCTTTAAGTCTTTTTCAGTCAGGGTACGAAATGGACCTCCGGAAGCCGTTAGAATCAATCTTGACACAGCCTCTAGCTCTTCCCCTCTTAAGCACTGGAAAACCCCCGAATGTTCGCTGTCGATAGGAATCAATTCGCCCTTACCTCTGCGAAGCTGTTCTATCACTAATGGCCCTCCTGCCACAAGAGACTCTTTGTTAGCTAAAGCCAATTTTTTGTCCGCTTCTAAGCTCGCCAAAGTAGCAGCCAATCCAACCGATCCCACAATGGCATTCACAACAACATCCACTTCGGGGTCCGATACTACTTCTAGAATAGCATCCGGTCCAGATTTCCACTCTGCATCTGGAAGGTCTTTCTGATCATTCAGAGCTGTAGAATCAGCCACGACAGCTTTCGGAACCGAGTGTTCTTGTGTCTGTCTAGCCAAATCTTCAACAGAGTTGTTTGCTGATAAAGCTACAACTCTGAAGATGTCTGAATGTCTTTTGATGACAGATAGGGTGGACCGTCCAATCGATCCTGTTGATCCCAGAATTGCAACTCCAATCCTCTCATGCTGACTATCAACCATAAAAGAGATGGAGTAGAATGAAGTAGGTCGTAGGTACAGTGAAAAAAAGACTATCCATTCTGTCAAGAACACCTCCATGACCTGGAATCAGATTGCTTGAATCTTTAACTCCGCCTTGTCTTTTCATGACTGATTCCGACAAATCTCCTAGTTGACCAACTACTGCAATCAAGATGGATACCAAAACAACCATCTCTCCTGACAAGGAAATCTCAGCCATCTCGCCCAGTAGACAGTGGTTATAAGCAAGGCCACCCAATACAGACCCAGCGACCCCTCCAACAGCACCCACAACAGTTTTATTGGGGCTCACTGTTACAATTAATTTCTTCTTTCCCCAGCGGGATCCAAGTACATAAGCAAAGCAATCCCCTACCCAAGTCACCCAAATCGGAAAGAGTAGCAAAGCGGTTCCCGCTAAAGCACTATCAGCTACCATTGCTTCCTCTGGAAGTGCTCGCAAGAAAACCCAGAAAGATAAGGTTCCTCCTGTATACAGCACACCCATCATTGTGACTGCAGCTGATTCAATCGGAGATCCTTCGGGCCACCGGCGCCACATAACCATAATCAGTGAAGTCACAGATCCAAACAGAACCAGGCCAAAGCCCAGTTGAACAAATTCGTTATACGTTGGATACAGCATAGCTATCAAAGGTAATGCCGCCGAAAGTGTAACTCCCAGGCCTGATAATCCTTTGGTTGTATTCTTTCTAAGTAAGAAGTATTCGTATGCTGCCAAGGCAGCAACCAAGGCCATAAATGCTCCTAACAACCACCCCCCCACATAAATAACTAGCACCATTATAGGTATTCCGACCAAACTCACAGATATACGACGAAGCAAATCCCCTTTCAGTGTGTCCTCCTTATCCTGAAATTTCCTGACCAACAATTCGTCCGAACCGCCTATCTCTCAAGTGATAATCACAAATAGCATCAAAAAGATCTTCCCTTGAAAAATCCGGCCATAGGGTGAACACTATGGATAGCTCAGTATATGCAATCTGCCACAGCATGAAGTTACTGACTCGAAATTCTCCAGATGTTCGGATCAATAAATCCGGATCTGGTATACCCGCAGTGTACAGTCGCTCGGACAAAATCTCTTCGCTCAATTCCGCTGGGACCATCTCTCCCTTCGACACTTCTTCAGCAAAGCTACGACAGGCTTCCAGCAAGTCATTACGCCCAGAATAAGAGATCATCAAGTTCAATCTTAGTGTGTCACCACCGGTTGTTACGCTAGCTATATCCTTAATTGCCTTCCTCGTGATCGAATTCACTTTGGTTAGGTCACCAAGGATATACACCTCAACGCCCATATTTCTAAGTCGGACCTTTTCCTTATTAATGTACAATCGCAGCAACCCCATCAGAGCATCTATTTCGATTGAAGGTCTTTGCCAGTTCTCAGTGGAAAAAGCGAATAACGTCAGGACTTCAACACCAGCCTCGATGGAACCTTCAATTACTTCAGTAACAGCTTCCATACCTGCCCTATGACCAGCTGTTCTAGGTAGGTTCCTACTCTCGGCCCAACGCCCATTACCGTCCATAATTATGGCGACATGTCTAGGAACTTTATCATGGAGTCTAATCTTCGCTAGCAATTTTGACGATTCCATTAGATTAGATGGCCATCAACTCTTTCTCTTTAATCTGAAGTAACTCATCAATTTTATCCGTATATCGATCCGTCAGTTTTTGGACACCTACGAACAGGTCTCTCGACTGATCTTCACTGATTTCACCTGCCTTCAAATCTGCCTTTACGTCATCGTTACCTGACTTCCTTGCGTGTCGCAGAGAGACTCTGGCCTCTTCGGCCATCTGATGAATAATTCTTACGTACTCTCGGCGACGTTCTTCATTTAGAGGTGGTATAGGGATTCTAATCAGGTTCCCGTCATTACCAGGATTAAGACCAAGATTAGCCGTCTGAATAGCTCTATCTATGTCATCCAACAGAGTCTTATCGTAAGGCTGAACAACCAAGAGGGACGATTCCGGTATAGAAACGTTAGCCACTTGGTTCAAAGCTACCAGGCTACCGTAAGCATTCACTCGCACGGTATCTAGCAAGGCTGGGGTGGCTTTCCCAGTTCGGACTGAAGAGAATTCACGAATCAAGGACTCTATAGTGTCCTCCATTCTGATCTCGAGGATATCTAAGGACATCATGACCCTCCAGAGTTTACAGAAACAATACTACTCCATTCAAGAAACAAGTGTACCGATCTGGTTTCCCTTTATGGCAGAAGAAACCGATCCTTTTTCTTCAATGTTAAGAACTATAATAGGGAGTTTGTTCTCTTTGCAAAGAGATACCGCCGCAGTGTCCATCACTTCTAATCCCATTTTTACTACATCTTGAAAGGAAATTTTTGGTATAAAGGTGGCGGAAGGATCTTGGTGAGGGTCTGCGGTATACACGCCCTTAACCTTAGTAGCTTTGATGACTACTTCTGAGTCCATTTCGATAGCCCTCAATGCTGCTGCGGTATCAGTCGAAAAGTAAGGGTTCCCCGTTCCACCTGCAAAGATCACAACCCTTCCTTTCTCCATATGTCTCAGAGCTTTCCTTCTTATATAGGGTTCCGCCAATTGCTCCATACGAATTGCAGTCATCACCC
>DUCW01000034.1 GCA_012959595.1 Gemmatimonadota bacterium | reverse complement strand
ATTTTAATAAAAGAACTACTTGGAAAAATATAAAAATAAATGATATTAATGTAGAAATTTCTGTTTTTGCTCGTAATAATGGTGCTGCAAGACAGGTGCCTTTAGCTGGTGTTCCAGCAAAAGCTCTAGAGAGTTATCTGGAGCGTTTGATTAAGATGGGCTTGAAAGTAGCTATTTGTGATCAGGTTGAAGATCCAAGCGTTGCAAAAGGAATAATCAGGAGAGAAGTCACGGAGACTGTAACACCAGGAACTGTATTAACGGAGGGGCTTCTTAACTCAAAGAGGAATAATTTTTTAGTAGCTATTACTGATCCCTTATTAGACTTCATAGGCTTGGCCAGTCTGGATTTATCTACTGGTGAAATCTCTGTGAAGAGAGTTTCTGTCTCAGAGATCCAAGGAGAGTTGGGGTGCCTGGATCCCAAGGAAGTCCTACTACCTGTATCGTTTGCAAAAGGGTTCTCTAAGTCCTGCTCGACTCTGCAGTTGGATGAGATTATTCCAGTCCACTTGAGAACTTATCGAAACAGCCATCTGTTCGAATATGGGTCTGCATGCGATGCTCTCAAATCTAATTATAAGGTAAGAGACGTTAGGACGTTGGGCTTAGAAGACTCCGATAATCAGATGGTAGTGGCCATAGGGTCCCTGTTGACGTATGTGGAAGAGATTAGACCTCAAGGGGTACCCCACTTGCAATATCCCCGAGTTATAAAAGATGGAGTCACGATGTTGCTGGACGAGATGACTAGAAGAAATCTCGAACTAGTGGATTCTTTGAGACCAGGCCAGGAAGAGGCCACCTTAATCTCAGTTCTAGACGAGACACTTACTCCGATGGGGGCTAGGACTTTGAGAAAATGGTTACTTAGACCTCTGCTAGAGCTGGAGCAAATACTTGAGCGACAAACCGGAATAAAAGAACTTTATGAACGCAGGGATCTGAGGACAGGATTTCGTAGATCTTTGGCTCAAATAAACGATTTGGAACGTCTAGCTGCAAGGTTGGGTGCTACCAGGGTGAACCCCAGGGATTTATTGGTTCTTAATAGCTCCTTCAAGAAACTTCCAGTGATAATAGAAAACGGAACACTTTTAAAGAGCAAGATTCTCCGTTGTTTGATAGAGGGTATTGACCTCATGGAAGATGTTGTCGAGCTCATAGAAATCGCCATAGATATAGACGCTCCAGCAAAATTAAGCGACGGTCAAGTAATCAGGGAAGGCTATTCTAAAGAACTGGATGAACTTCGACAGACTCGTGATGAAGCTAAGAGCCTAATTGCTAATTTACAGGCCAGCGAAAGAGAGAGGACCGGCATTAATTCTTTGAAAGTCGGTTTCAACAGAGTCTTTGGGTACTATTTAGAGGTTACAAAATCTAACCTCAGTAAAGTTCCTGAAGATTATATTCGGAAGCAAACATTAGCCAATGCTGAAAGGTATTTCACTCCTGAGTTGAAGGAATGGGAGGAAAGGGTTTTGATCGCCGAAGAAAGTATTATGGATCTAGAGGCAGAGATATATAATGCTATTCGTTCAGCTGTAGAATTAGAAGTTGATAGAATCCAGAAAACAGCACATCAGGTAGCACGGCTGGATGTTCTAAATGCTTTGGCACATGTGGCTACCCGTCAGGGTTACGTTCTCCCTCAAATCAGTCAGGACTTCATGCTTGAGATTGAAGGCGCGCGCCATCCAGTTGTAGAAGCAATGATGCCAGAAGGATCGTTTATTCCCAATGACATTGAGTTAAGCCAGTCTGGGAGGATTATAATACTAACTGGACCTAATATGGCCGGAAAATCGACTGTACTAAGGCAAATTGGTCTAATCACCCTAATGGCTCACATGGGTTCTTATGTTCCAGCGACAAGTGCGAAAGTTCCTCTAGTAGATCGAATTTTCACTCGTGTAGGTGCTTCGGATAATTTAGCACAAGGTCAGTCTACGTTTATGCTGGAGATGACTGAGACAGCCTCTATTATTCGGAATGCTACAAATAGGAGTCTGGTTCTGCTAGACGAAATAGGTAGGGGCACATCAACCTACGACGGAGTTTCAATAGCCTGGGCAGTTACGGAATATATTCACGAAAGGATAGGTGCTAAGACAATATTCGCGACACACTACCACGAATTGACGGAACTTAGCCAACAACTTGTGGCTGTCAAGAATATGACTATGGAAATACAGGAAGTTGGCGAGAAGATAATCTTTTTAAGACTTTTAAAGGAGGGAGGCTCCGATAGATCCTACGGAATTCACGTAGCTCGCTTGGCTGGCCTTCCCAATGAAGTGATTGGTCGGTCTCAGGAGCTTTTGAAGAAGATGGAGGAAAATTTATCTGGTCCTGCTTTGGGCGACCACATGAGGGCGGAAGCTGAATTATCCGATCTGGTTCCAAATTGCCCCGAATCAGGAAGTGATAAATTTTGCGAGGCATTGATAGGTTTGGATCTTGATACTATGAGTCCTATGGAAGCTCTGAATTGGTTGTTTGAAATTCGACAAGACCTAAGAATAGATAAAGAAAATTGAAAAACATCATTCGATTGGTAACTATTGTGGCCCTGTTTCTAATGGGGTGTGTTGATGAAGGAAATGTTATTGATCCAACGCCATTAGGGGGAACTATGGGTGTTGAGTATCCGATAGATTTGTGGGATAAGGACGTGGAAGGTAGTTCCCTTCTAAGGATACGTATAACTCAAGAAGGTGCAGTCGACAGTGTTTCAGTCTTGGAATCTAGTGGATACTTAGCTTTTGATTCATCTGCTGTCCGGGCTGCTAAAGAAATGAGGTTTGATCCAGCATCCAGGGATGGGGAGGCTGTTTCTGTCTGGGCCCACCTTCCCTTTACATTCACTAAAACAGGTAGGTCTCTAGGTCGATGAACAGGGATGTGCTACATAACAATATACTGGGGGCAGTTGGAAGGACTCCTGTGGTTAAACTAAATAGAGTTACGGACGGAGTGGACGGACTTGTCTACGGCAAGTGTGAGTTTATGAACCCGGGGGGTTCTGTCAAAGATCGGATTGGACTGGCCATGGTAGAAGCTGCTGAGAAAGACGGGGGCTTAAGAAAGGGAGGGGTTATTGTCGAAGCAACCAGCGGTAATACAGGTGTAGCTTTGGCTTTGGTGGCTGCTATCAGGGGGTATAAATGTATTTTCACCATGCCAGATAAAATGAGTCGAGAAAAAGTGAAACTTTTGGAATCATTTGGAGCAGAAGTTGTCATTACTCCAACAGATGTTCCTCCAGATCATCCAGACCACTATACAGTAAGGGCACAAACTATCGTTGATCAAACCCCTGGGGCGGTTCTAGCAAACCAATTTTTCAATCCAGCAAATCCAAGAGCTCATTACGAATCTACAGGTCCCGAGATTTGGGAACAGACTGAAGGCAGGGTAACTCATTTTCTTGCAGGAGCTGGCACTGGAGGGACCATTAGTGGTGTCGGTCGTTATCTAAAGGAACAGAACCCATCTGTGAAAATTCTCGGGGTAGACCCTAAAGGATCCGTATTGAAGAACTTTTATGACACAGGAGAGATTATAGAAGGACATCCTTATAAAGTAGAAGGTTTAGGGAGTGATAACGTGCCAGGGTCATTGGATATGGAAGTTGTTGATGGATGGATTACCGTCGATGATTCTCAGGCTTTTCAGATGACCAGGAGGCTAGCTCGTGAGGAGGGACTCTTCGTTGGAGGCTCCTCAGGACTTATAGTGCATGCTGCTGTTGAATTGGCTAGAGATCTGGATTCCGATGCAGTAGTTGTCACAATACTATGTGATTGGGGGGAACATTATATGACAAAAATTTATGATGATGAATGGATGCGTCTTAATGGTTTTTCCATTGAAGCTGAAGCTCCTGAGAAACAATGAAGATAGTCGTACTTTTAGGGGGGGAATCGGAAGAAAGAGATGTATCTTTGGCTTCTGGGGCACAAGTAGCAAAAGGGCTACGAGCAATGGGACACGATGTAGTATCGGTGGATCCGGCCTGTGGCTTGGTAGGGGTATCCCAAGAGAAAAGTCACTTGAGAGGCACTATCCCTCGATTCCCTTCTTCTGAGGCCCAGGATTTTGGTTCATTCCGGGGACTACTTGAGTACGTAGACGAGTTAACTACGGCGGATATTGTTTTCCCGGTGCTTCATGGTGGCATGGGAGAGAATGGAACTATTCAAGCTGTACTTGATCTGTTAGAAGTTCCGTATGTGGGAAGTGATATGTTTGGGTGTGCATTGGCAATGAACAAAGATTTGACAAAGAGGCTATTGAGAGCTGCCGATATTTCGACTCCCGATTGGATTTTGCCCAGCACTGTAGAGGAGGTCATAGAAACCTTAAGTTTCCCGTTGATTTGTAAGCCAGTTGATGGGGGGTCATCGGTAGGTCTAACATTAGTGACAAACAAAGAGTCTTTGGAACTATGTTTTGCATCTGCAAAGGCGGGCGGGCCATCCCTCATGTACGAAAATTTCGTCTCAGGGCGTGAGCTTACTGTTGGAGTTGTGGGGAAGGATACTCTTCCGGTTGGAGAGATCATTTCGAAGAATGAATTGTTTGATTTCGAATGTAAATATAGACCGGAGATGGCAGATGAAATCTTCCCCGCAGCCATCGAAGAACGAATAGCTTCTACCGTTTCTAAAATAGCATTAGAGGTGCACGATTTGTTAGGCTTGAGAGACTTGTCTCGGATTGACTTTATCCTTGATGAACAAGAGACTCTTTGGTGTCTAGAGGCGAACACCCTTCCAGGTATGACAGCTAACAGTTTGCTGCCGAAAGCTGCCGAAGCGGCAGGATTTTCTTTTCAGGAGTTTTGCGAGAAACTTCTGCTATTGGCAGAAAGACGTGTACCAAGAAACATGCACTCTATCGACTAAAATCCTTATGGAAATTTTAGTCTAAATGGGAACATTCAAGGTTCATACCATCTGGGGAATTGATGAGAAATCACCTATTCGGCACGGGCACGTTTGACAATAGACTTACCCCGTGTGTCAAGAAATTGATTTGGGTGAACATGTCTGTGTGGATTCTCGGAATGGGCGTGGGAAATATGTTTATTAACGAGTGGTTTTCTTTCCAGCCTTACAAAATTTTGATTCGTCCATGGGGGGTAGTGACATACATGTTCGTGCACGGAGGATTTTGGCACCTTTTTGTGAACATGTTTCTTCTTTTCTTTCTGGGTCCTCCTTTGGAGAGAAAGTGGGGATCGGGGACGTTTCTCAGGTACTTTGTTCGTTGTGGGTTGGGTGGTGCAGTCCTCAGCTATGCTTTCGTCACTAATTCCATTATAGGTGCATCGGCGGGGGTTTATGGCGTCATGTTAGCTTTTGCCATTACATGGCCTAATGTCCCGATGTATGTATGGGGAATTTTTCCTATCAGAGTGAAGTGGTTAGTGAGTTTCATGTTTGCATTCACTTTTTTAAATGCGGTGGGACAGGCTGGAGATGGAGTTGCCCATTTGGCACATTTAGGGGGATTCCTTGCGGGGTTTGCCTTTCTTCCTGACAATAGGAGATTTTCCAATAGAATTCGGGATGTGTATGTAGCTATCCGAAATTCCAGTATTGGAGTGACATTCAGGAATAGGAACTTGAAATTTGTTGTAGAGAGACAGAGGCGCTCAGCAAAGAACAAGGAAAGAGACAATCCCACCCTCGATGCAGTTGATGTGATTCTAGACAAAATTGCGGAGAGTGGAATGAGCTCTCTGACTACGGAAGAGAAACGGCTTCTAGACCAAGTTGCAAAGAAACATCAATCTCATTGATCACAACTGAATCATCCGTTGGGCTTCAGTTCATAAGATGTGCGAATTAAAATCTGGACGCATCGGTTCATTGGCCCTACAATCATATCCCCCTTTAAACAATTAGCCTCAAGCTCATTGTATCGTTGGGATACGCACCTTAAGGATAAAGGAGAGCCAAATGCATCCTGCAAAAGAATATCCAACTAACAAGATTAGGAATGTGGTAGTAATGGGCCATGGAGGTTCGGGAAAAACCAATCTGGTGGATTCT
>DUCW01000033.1 GCA_012959595.1 Gemmatimonadota bacterium | reverse complement strand
ATGATATTAATTGGTATTCTTGATAAGCCTGACCTGATGGATGGACCTTTTTTTGAAGAAACTATTCTGATTACACCATCGAGTTTAACCTTTGGCTTGCAAGAGAGGTTAGTTGCTAGAACGGAAGAGATTGCCACTAGTCTCGGATTGTTGGATGGACCTGTACATGCTGAATTTCGTATTGAAAAAGGGACGATCAATCTTCTCGAGATCGCTCCACGCTCCATCGGAGGCTACTGTTCAAAGATTTTCAATTTTCATCCAGAAGCGACTTTGGAGGAATTAATTCTCAGGCATTCTTTGGGTATGAAGATCAATCATTTTGAAAAAGAAAATAAATCCAAAGGAGTGTTTATGTTGCCAGTACTGAAGGCAGGCATACTCAAGAATGTGGGCAGAATCGAAGAAGCCTTGAAGATAGATGGAATCGAAGATATAGAGATAACGATCCCTGTCGGTCGGAAAGTAGTACCCTTGCCGGAAGGAAATCAGTATCTGGGGTTCATGTTTGCGAAAGGTAGGGATCCGAGTTCTGTTGAATCCTCTCTTAGAGAAGCTTTCTCTATCTTAGAATTGGAGATTCAATAGCGAAATCTTAGAGTGTCAGCTGTATAATTTATTGATGCATAATAAACAGGTGGTTTTTGATAGGCATGGCCAAACAGAGGGTTATTATTGTAGGAGGGGGAGTGATCGGGGTTTGTTGTGCTTATTTCCTGGCGAAACGAGGGTTTCAGGTCACTCTGGTAGAGAGAAATAAAGTTGGCTCTGGAGCATCCTCTGGTAATGCTGGAAGTGTTGCAGTAGGGCATACGCCGATTAATAAACCAGGTCGTATTGGACATGCTTTACGGGAACTATTTAACCCTAGAAGTGCAGTCCGCATTCCGATTCGCTGGGACCCTTCACTCGCCAAATGGCTATGGAAGTACCGTAGCTTCTGTAATCCAGAAGATTTTGAGACGAGCTCGCGTACACTGAGTTCCCTGGGACATGCTACTCTTGCTTTATTTGATGCTTTAGTTGAAGAAGAGGATTTGCAGTGTGGCTATCGAAGGGATGGTTTTTTTGAAGTATGTTTGACGAATAATGGTCTCGAGCATGTGAAGTCGGATGTTAGGAGTATGATTCGGCACGGATATAGGCCCCATATGATGTCTGGTGAAAAACTCAGAGAGGTTGAGCCTGTGCTGAAAAAGGAGATTTTGGGAGGAGCTTATTTCCCCGAGGGGGCCACTTGTGACCCGCATCGATTTGTACTGGAAATGGCAAAAGCCGCAGAGAAATTAGGAGCTCGGATTTTGGTGGGCCATAAAGTGACAGAAGTGTTGAATAGAGACACCCAAATCACAGGCATTCGTTTAGATACCGGTGAAAAAATCGAAGGTGACACGGTTGTTCTAACTACAGGGTCTTATAGTCAGAGCCTTACAGAAAAATTTGGTTTCCGGCTCCCAGTTCAACCAGGTAAAGGTTACCACAGAGATGTCAAATTTTTGGGTCAAGGAGCTGCCTCTCCTAGGCAGACTTTCGTTATGTCGGAAGCCTCTGTTTTCTGCTCTCCCATGGGCGATTTCACCCGATTTGCTGGCACTATAGAGTTCACAGGAATGAGCCATGAGCTGAACCGAGAACGTTTAGATTACACTACAAGTTCTGCAGAGAAATATTTACACGGATTAGAGGACGCTGAAATCCTTTCGGAATGGGCTGGTTTGAGGCCATGTACTCCAGATGGGATCCCGTGTGTTGGTCCTGTTCCTGGATATTTGGGTTTCTTTGTGGCAACTGGTCATGCTACGCTGGGTCTTACCTTGGCTCCGATCACAGGGAAGATAATGGAGCAGTGTATAGCGGGTGATGGTAGACTATCCTTGGAAATAGAAGCAATGAGTATTGCCAGGTTCTGGTAATCACTCGGTTATTTATCGTTGAGGGACTATTGACTTTGGTTGGCGAATAGAATTTTGTAGGGTTCGTCACTGTCAGAAATAAGGAGAGAGTTTTTTAAAATGACTTTCTGGGTTTCCCGGATTTTAGCTTTAAATGTCATAGTTTTTGTATTGATACCACCGGGAAGCTTGCTGTACACACTTTCGACCTTGTTTCCACCTGCTCTCGTCGGGCTAGATTCCGTCTACCTTCCGGCAGTGCCCTTTAGACCTTGGACGTTAGTGACTTATATGTTCCTACATGCAGGGTTTAGCCACATGTTTTTTAACATGATCGGATTGTTCTTTTTTGGTCCTAGGCTTGAGCACAGATTAGGCGGAAAACGGTTTCTGAGATTTTACTTAATTAGCGGTCTCGGTGGGGCAGTTTTTTCTTTCCTTTTTTCTCCTGGAGCTCCAGTTGTAGGAGCTTCGGCTGCAGTTTACGGAGTCTTGATAGGTTTTGCTAAGTACTGGCCTCGTGAAAATATTTATATTTGGGGAATTTTACCGGTAGAAGCACGCTGGTTAGTCTGTGCTTTAGTCGTGATAAGCTTATACAGTGGCATTTCAGGATCCGGAGGAGGTGTTGCTCATTTTGCACATTTGGGTGGGTTGGCCATTGGGTATGGTCTACTGTACTGGCAGGACTGGTATAAGCTGAAAGATCAAAGGGAGTTTGAACGCAAGTTGTACTCGGATCCTGGGCTCAACTCCGACGATTTATCAGAAAGACGTTGGTCATCAATAGACTTATCTCTGATACATGAACTTAATAGAGTAGAAATAGAAAAACTTTTAACCCGCATTAAAAATGAAGGTATGCACTCCTTGTCACGAGAAGAAAAAGCGTTTCTCAACCGATTTTCAGCTGAGTGATTTCCTTGTTCAGTTTATCTGTGGTCCTCAGATAGAACCTCAGGCACTCCTTCTGTATTATTAGCTAATACTCGCGGCCCTGGAGAGGGCTTTCACTAGCTGGAACAAGAATTCCTGTCCTTCAAAAAAGGATTTGATGAGTATCCGTTCATCTTGACCATGGGCTCGGTTATCGTCTACGTCCGTGAAGATTCCAGAGACTCCATAGGTGGGTATACCTGCTCTTCGTAGGTAAAGTCCATCGGTAGCCCCTGTAGCCATTATCGGTACTATAGGAACTCCTGGCCACATTTCTTCTGTGATCTTTTGAATAGGATCAAGGACACTTGCTGTGAGAGGTGAAGGTGGGCTGGGGTTAGCTTGTCCCATTGCAGTGACTTCGGTTTGGGATCCAGCGATTCTTCGCAGACTGGATAGAACTTCTTGAGGATCGTGAGTAGGAAGCATCCGGCAGTTGACGATGGCTTCTGCAGTTTGTGGTAGGGCATTGTTGGCATGCCCGCCATTTAGTCTAGTCGCAACGCAGGTGGTCCTCAGTCGTGCGTTCCATCCAGGTTCAGATTGAATGCGAGCAACGGCAAGTTCGTTAGAAGGATCGGCCAGCATGGTCGCGATGTTCATTGCTACTGAACCTCCTTCTACATCCGCTGTGCCTTTGAAATATGCTTCTGTCACTTCATTCAACATGATTGGAAATCGATATTCACTTATGCGGACCAGGGCATTAGCTAGGTCATAAATTGCGTTGTCATCTCTGGGAAGTGAGCTGTGCCCTCCTGGATTGATGGCTTTCAAGTTAAAGTTCTGGTAGACTTTCTCGCTGGCTTGCACTGCATTAAGTCGGTGCTTTCCGTCTTTGATTTCACCACCACCACCTTCATTCAAGGCGTACTCAGCGTCGATTAGTTCACGGTGATTTTCCAGTAACCACTGAACTCCATTGAATTCACCGCCTTCTTCGTCAGCCGTCAAGGCGACAATAATGTCACGGTCGGGTACAAAGCCTTCTTGCTTGTACCTGATGAGGTTGGCCGTATAAATTGCTGCCTCATCTTTGTCATCAGTGACTCCTCGTCCATAGAAGTGATCATCTTGTTCGATCAACTTCCAGGGATCCATGTTCCAATCTGTTCGGAGGGCTTCGACGACATCTATGTGAGCGAGCAAGAGAATTGCTGGACGATCCGTGTCTCTACCTCTCAACCTAGCTACTAAATTCATTTTCTTTTGACTGGGGCCAATCACATGCACATCTTCCCTGGCGAATCCCGCATCGAGAAGGCGACGTTCTAGTGCTTTGGCTACTTCGGTCGTACCTGCTGAGTCGACAGTGTTTATCTCTATTATCTCTTGGAGAATATCTCTCGCTAGCTGTTGATGCGGTTGAAGTTGAAGGCCTTGTCCTTTCAAGTCACCAGATATGAGCACTAGGAGTATCCATAAGGTAGGAAAGATTTTGGATCCGTATTTTATTGTTTTTCTCATGATTTATTTTTCACTTTCTGGCGATGTAAATGGATTAGCATGGTTTAATTGCTGTCTCGATGAGTTGTTGCAAGCTAAGGTTGTCGGTTAAAGTCATCAATCGGTTACACTATTTTTCAGCAGTATTGTTCCTTTTCAGCCATTTATCATACCACTGTAGATACCTTTCCAAGCGATCTTTCTGGTAAGAGGGTATCCGAAGCCCATGGGGTTGACCGGGATATACGATTAACTGAGTTGGAACCCCCATTCTTCTTAAAGCCTGGTAGATTTGTTCAGAGTTTTGGATTGGAACGTTCCAATCTTTTTCGCCTCCCATGACTAGAGTTGGAGTTCTAACTTTGCCGATCGAATTGAAGGGAGAGAGATTTTCCCAGATTTCCCTGGTTTCCCAAGGAAGTCCCCATTCTCGTTCATTACCTAGTTGATAATGATCGTGTCCAAAGTTTGCGACAAGCAGTCCCATACTGGCTCCTGTGATCGCAGCTGAGAATCGTTCGCTTTTCGTGATGACGTAATTGGTTAAGATGCCTCCATAGGACCATCCTCCAACTCCTAGCCGGTTTGGGTCTGAATATCCAGCACCGAGAACATAGTCGACACCTCCCATGACGTCTTCAAAGTCTGGGATACCCCATTGTTGCCATAATGCCATGCTAAAATCTTGTCCATACCCAGAGGAACCGCGGGGATTCGTAAGGAGGACTACATAGCCGTTGGCAGCAAGAAATTGTGCTTCGAAATTAAAATTCACTCCGTACATGCCGTTTGGACCACCATGGATTCTAAGGATGGTCGGATATCTAAGGCTGGAATCGTAACCAGGGGGTGTGAAAACCCACCCTTCTATCAGTGTTCCATCTTTGCTTGGGAAATGGATATTTGTGACTTTGGAAAGTTCTCGGGTCTTCAGGAATGCGTCGTTGGTTTGAGTCAGTTGTCTCTGGTGATCTCGATCGATCAGGAATATTTCACCAGGGAGGTGTGGGTTGCTTAGGATCACAGCTGTGGTCCCAGAAGGTGCAGTTGAGAAAGAAGACATACTGTACTTTTCATCGCTGATACGCTCGGTATCCGAAGTCTTCAAATTGATTTTTCCAAGATAGCGCTCGCCGCTATCCTCAATGCTCACCAAAATATTTTCTCCCTCAGAATCGAATCGAGGACTTCTTACGTTCCGGTCCAGGCCGGAATGTACAAGTATTCTCGACCCACCTTCTGAGGGTACTACAGCCAATTGATTAACAGAAAGACTGCTGAATTGAGGGTCTGTATCGTCAGTTACGTAGGTTATCCATTCCCCGTCTGGGCTCCACGACGGGGAGGAGTCAGAACCAGGATAGGTAGTGACCTGAAGCAAGGTCTGACCCTCATCTGTGTTATCTGAGGAGACTATCCAAATGTCAGAATTTGAATTGGTGTCTGGATCCTCCGTCCGGTTGCTGACGAAAGCTACAAGTTTTCCATCTGGACTCCAGGAAGGCTGTGACTCGTCCCAAGGTCCTGAAGTCATTTGTACTAGTTCTTCTGTTTCAATATCGAAAACATAAAGATGGCTGTGTCGATCGCTAGTCAAATAGCCTCGCCCGTCACGTTTGATTTGAAGTCGAGTTATTACCCAAGGATCTGCGGTCGATTTCTCCTCTTCTGATTCTTCTTCAGTTTTAAATTCATAATCCTTATTACATTCTGAACAACATACAGCGATTTCAATATATTTATGGAATTCCAAAAATTCGTTCCAATATTCTGATGTTGTTTTAGGATTATTTTCATGGTTTCTTAAAATATAATCC
>DUCW01000032.1 GCA_012959595.1 Gemmatimonadota bacterium | reverse complement strand
CTAGTCTCAGACTTAAATCCGCACTCCTTGAGAGCCCATTCCAAGTCTTGCTTCAAACATCGCAGAGCTGAGCTAGGTTCCAAGCCTGCCCAGATTACCTCTGGTCGCCGAATTGTTGGGAAGGCTCCGAAACCTTCTATCACAATTTCCAACGGGCGAGTGCCCTCCCCTACCTTTTCCAGAGCATCTTCTACGAGCTCTAGTCGCTCATCGGATATTTTCCCCAAAAACTTAAGCTTCACATGATAATTTTGAGGCTTCACCCATTCAACAGGAAACTGACAGTCACGAAATTTCTCCGTAACTCTGTAGAGCTTAGTTTTTTCTTTTTTAGAAACATTCAGTGCTATGAACAATCGCATTAGATCAACAATATTGTTAGGAATATTAACTCAAGTGTGGAACCTAGAATAATAGTAGAAACATTGCACGAACGAGGCAAAACTTACCGCTAACCAAGGAGCGAACCTATAACTATAGTCAATGCCAAACAAGCCAAACACCAGACTTCGAGAAATCTTAGACACTAAGGAATAACGGATCAGCAGCCACATCACGAAGTCATCAGGCCTTCTGTACTAACTGTTTCGGTTTTCCAGGCCCACAGGCAACGTCTCCCCACAGTCTCAAAAAGATCCCATGTTATCACAGTCATAGACTTTCCCGATGTTCTTACTAATTTTCACCAAAGCCTTGAGTAAACGGTCTAGGTTCTGTATCCTCTCGGCGTGATTGCTGTCTGTCACAGTTACTCGAACCAACGGATTGAAGAATTGATATTGCTTGCATCAGCGAGGTGAACCTCTAATGAACATAGCCGTTCTGGGTGAAACTGTAGTCGGAGAGAATAGGGTCGCCCTAATTCCATCAAGTGTCCCCAAATTAGTCAAACTTGGTTATACAATATCTATAGTCTCGGGGGCTGGATCTAAGGCTCACTATCAAGATGTAGAATACGAACAGGCCGGAGCAACAATCTGTCTCGACCTCGGATCAGCAATGAACCAAGCTTCTATCGTTCTTAAGGTGCAACCTCCTACAGACCTAGAGATTGCATCTCTACCCAAGAATTCAATTCTCATCTCCCTACTATCACCACTGAGTAATCCTGACCTGATCAAAACCCTCGCAGATGCGTCGATAACAGCTCTTTCTTTGGAATTGATTCCTAGAATCACCAGAGCACAGAGTATGGACGTTCTTTCCTCTCAGGCTACTGTGGCAGGCTATAAAGCAGTTCTGACAGGTGCAAATGAGTTGGGTAAATTCCTACCGATGTTTATGACTGCAGCAGGAACCATACGACCAGGAAAAGTACTAATTTTAGGGGCCGGAGTAGCGGGCCTGCAAGCCATCGCTACAGCAAGACGCCTCGGTGCCAGAGTTGAAGCTTTCGATGTACGTCCTGCCGTAAAGGAACAGATAGAAAGTTTAGGAGCCACTTTCTTGGAAATGGAAGAAGAAGTCAGTGGAGAAGGAGAAGGTGGCTACGCAAGAGAATTGAGTGAAGACCAACATCTGAAGGAACTAGAGTTGATCGCGACTCACGTAAGCGATGCCGATCTGGTCATAACCACTGCACAAATTCCGGGAAAACCAGCACCGGAACTGATTACCGAAGCTATGGTCAAATCTATGAAGCCAGGTTCTGTAATTGTTGATCTAGCGGCGTCTACGGGGGGGAACTGTCGATTCACTGAGGAAGGAGAAACAGTTTTGCTACACGAAGTCAAGCTAATCGGTCCAGCCAACCTTCCCTCGGAGGTTCCGGTCCATGCAAGTCAGATGTTTTCTAAGAACGTCGAAACATTACTAAAAGAACTAGTCAAAGACGGTGAATTATTCCTGGACTTTTCGGATGAAGTAGTTGCTAGTACTTGCGTAGCTCATGCCGGCGATGTACGACACCAATTGACCAAAGAAAAACTAAGTCTCAAGTGACCACAACGTTCACATTAGCAACATATTAGACAAATCGTTCCCGTGTAAGGAGGAAAAATGAGTGAGATGCTCGTCGGAATTTACGTGTTCGTGCTGGCCAGCCTAGCCGGACGCGAAGTGATCACTAAAGTCCCACCTACACTGCACACCCCTTTGATGTCTGGTGCCAACGCAATTTCAGGGATCAGCATAGTTGGAGCACTGGTGGTGTCTGCTCAAGTAGATTCTGGTTTGGCTCAGTGGCTCGGAGGATTAGCCATTGCATTAGCTATGGTCAACGTCGTTGGTGGATTCATGGTCACTGACAGGATGCTTGAAATGTTTAAGAAACATTAGCCCCCACTCTGAGGAACAAATATATGACTTTATCTACGGCGGTGGAAATTTCCTACCTCTTCTCTTCCGTCCTCTTCGTCATCGGCCTAAAGAGGCTGCAATCTCCTGCGACAGCTAGGAGAGGCAACCAGTTGGCCGCAGTAGCTATGTTCATAGCCATTTGTGCAACCCTCTTGGGCAACCAAATAGCTGAATGGAACACCATACTGATCGGTATAGCGGTCGGAGGCATTATCGGCTACTGGGCCGCAAAAACGGTACAAATGACCGAGATGCCCGAACTCGTGGGCATCTTCAACGGGTTCGGTGGAGCAGCCTCTGCACTAGTGGCAGGTGCAGAGCTTCTGCGACTGCAATCACTCAATGTAACGTCACCCTTGGGTGAAGGGCTAAGTATAGTACTCTCCTGCTTAATCGGTACGGTAACTTTTTCAGGTAGTTTCGTAGCATTCGGAAAACTTAAGGGTATCGTTTCTGGAAATCCCATCACATTTCCCCTTCAGAAAACACTTAACGCGGGCCTCTTTATCGGACTCCTCGTTTTAGGGGGAGCTATAATGGGATTATTCCAATTGGGAAACCTAACTACCCTGAACACCTTTTACATTTTTACAATAGCAGCCCTATCTCTCGGAATCTTACTGGTGATTCCCATCGGCGGGGCTGACATGCCTGTCGTGATTTCACTTTTGAATTCATACTCAGGGCTAGCAGCATCTGCTGCTGGATTTGTGATCAGTAGTAATGTCCTCATCATCAGTGGAGCTCTAGTCGGAGCCTCCGGTCTCATCCTCACCCTCATTATGTGCAAAGCAATGAATCGTTCGCTTACTAATGTTGCTTTTGGTGCTTTCGGTGGAGAATCAATAATTGGCACTCAGGGAGATGATTCTGAAAAAATTGCACGCCCTGTTGACGCAGAGGGAGCAGCTATGATTTTGGCTTACGCACAGTCAGTAGTAGTAGTGCCAGGGTACGGCTTAGCAGTAGCTCAGGCGCAACATGAGCTGAGAAAGGTAGTTGACAACTTGGAAGAAAAAGGGGTGGACGTAAAATATGCAATCCACCCTGTTGCTGGACGAATGCCTGGACATATGAATGTGCTCCTGGCAGAAGCAGACGTGTCCTATGACAAGCTATTCGACTTAGACGAAATCAATGACGATTTTGACCGTACAGACGTGGTTCTGGTAGTCGGAGCCAACGATGTCGTAAACCCGGAAGCACATAACCCCCAAAGCGTCATCGCCGGAATGCCTATCTTGGATGTGGACAAGGCCAAAAGTGTCATAGTGATGAAACGGAGTCTATCTACTGGGTTTGCAGGGATTGATAACCCCCTGTTCTATATGGACCATACATTAATGCTCTTTGGTGATGCCAAAGAAACTATGAACGACCTTGTGAGAGAAGTAAGGGAGGCCTGATCTTCTCACAGCTTGCTTAATGATCCATTTCTTACAGTAATTTGCATAGATGATTTTTGTAGGAGATTCCAGGCATTTTGGATATGGTGCTCCTTAGACTGTATATTTCCGATGCAAAGCCTTAGTACGACTTTCCCATCAAGACGTGTGTCAGAGATGAACATTTCTCCAGTTCTATTTACTCTTTCTAGTATTTGTGAATTGCAAGAATCCTGCTGTTCAGGAGAGAGATCCTTGCCGATATACCGAAACACTACGGTGCTGAAAGGTGTCGGTGCTACCAATTCCCATTCAGGATGTGCTACTACCCAACTAGAAAAGTCTGAAGCCATTTTGCAGTGTCCCCTAATCCCCCTAGCAAGCCCTTGTTTTCCAAAATATCTGAGGACAAACCAGAGTTTTAGCGATCGGAATCTGCGCCCAAGGGAAACACCGTAGTCCATAAGATTTGTTCCTTGATCCGACCCGCCCTGTAGGTACTCAGGGATAATACTGAAGGCACGGGAAAATTCCTCTCTGTTTTGACAGTAAAGAACAGAACAATCTACCGGAGTGAATAACCACTTGTGTGGATTCATGACAATTGAATCTGCCTTTTCCCAACCTGTGAAATATGGCCTCAATTCATTGAGGATAGCAGCAGGGCCTCCGTAGGCCGCATCCACATGTAACCAAATGTCATATTCTCTTGAGATCTGAGCTATCTCATTCACGGGATCTATGCTGCTACTAGAAGTAGTGCCTATAGTCGCCACGACTGCAACTGGAACAACACCAGCTTCAAGATCCTCTTCGATCGATCGACGAAGTGCATTTTGACTCATTCTATATTGAGAGTCCACTTCTACTTTACAAACCCCATCCGTACCAAATCCTAGAGTGATACCGGCTTTATCGATGGAAGAGTGGGATTGTTCAGAGGTATAGATTCTACCCTTAGGCAAACCAAACATACCGAAGCGCCCTATCTCAGGAAAAGCTTTGTTTCGTGCTGCTGCTAGTGCGTATAGGGAACTGGATGACGCCGAATCATTTATGACTCCAAAAAACTCAGTTGGCAAACCCACTAGTGACCTGAGCATATCCAGAGTGACTTCTTCTAATTCCGTGCCGGCGGGTGAAGTTTTCCACAGCATAACATTGACGTTCAACGCTGCTGACAACATTTCACCAAGCAGGCCTGGGGCAGAACCTCCATCGGCAAAATACGCGAAGAAGCCTGGATGATTCCAGTGGGTTATTCCTGGAAGAATTATAGATTCGAAATCCTGAAAAATTTCCTGGTAAGATTCCCCTTCAACCGTCAAAGCATTAACACATTTTGAGCTTATATCCCCTGGTTCAACTTGAGGCAGGACTGGAAAAGTTTCTATCTCTTCTTGGTAGTTTGATATCCACTCGATCAAGTGATGTGCTGCTGACCGAAAGTCCTCAACACTCATATCATCTAACGTTTCGGATTGTCCAAATAGTTCCATTGCTCATCTTCCCATAAAGTAAATTTGTAAATCTGACCAAAATCGTCTTCAGGTCACAAATAGACTATATTCATATTATCTAACTGAACAATGACTCGTCATAAACCGTAGCTGGGAATATGCAAATTCTCATATTCACATTTATCGTCTTAGCGGCCGCCCTCAATCCAGGGAATTTGACCTCACAAGCAACTACCATCGATGAAGGAACCTTCATAATAGAAATAGCAGGACGAATACTGGGTACTGAATCCTTTAAAATTAGAAGTGCTGGATCAGGTGCAGAAGTGCGTACAATCGCTCAGGGAGATCTTGTAATTTCAACAAATGAGACCACTGAAACTGTGCAGTCAGCTCTAGGAACCCTTGGGCCAGCGTTGTCTCTACAGGCATATCAAACTCGAATCTCCACCTCCAACCTGGAGATAAATTTACAAAGAAGAGGCGATCGCTTCCTGGCGATCGCTTCATCAGATCTGTATTTAGAAGAACGGGAATACAAAAGACTGTCCAGTCGGACGCCAACAATAATTCTTGATGAATATTTTGCCCATCACTATTTCCTAGTTCTACCACATCAATTCACCGAATCAAAGGAACTCACAGTAGTGTTTCCTCGAGCAGGAGAACAACTTTCAGCTGACTTAAGCCTCGGTTCCGTGGAGCCCATTTCTCTAGGCAACAAACAAATCCAGGCTCAACACATGCAATTAAATGTGGGAGGTGTGATCCATAGGATTTGGACAGACGGACAAAACCGGATTCTACGGGTAGAGATTCCAACAAAGAACTACCTAGCTTATCGAAGCCCCCTACCTGCAAACTAAAATGAGAATAACACTGATACTAGATCTTAGGACTAGGACATCCCTTTAGAAGGTTTCAATTTTAACATTTTGATACCTCGATACGTCCTGCCCGATGGAGAGAGACTGCAAGGATGGCAG
>DUCW01000031.1:2813-6272 GCA_012959595.1 Gemmatimonadota bacterium | reverse complement strand
TTAGTTACGGTGGAAGTTTTTTAGTAATGTCTTGGGTAGCTGTCGGAATTGCTATCAGGGTGGTTCAGGAGGATTAAGAATGACTTGGTTTCGTAAAAATAATGCTCCCCTGACAAATAGGGAAAAGAGAGATGTCCCTGACGATGTTTTTGATCAATGTAAGGGATGTGGGAAAATTTTATATACCGAAAAACTTGTTCAAACATTGCAGGTTTGTCCAAGTTGTAATCACCACTTTCGGATATCGCCGGAGGAGTACGTAGGCTTGCTTTTGGATGAAGGATCATTCGAAGAAAAGAATGCAGAGCTTAAGAACAAAGATCCTTTGAACTTTACTGACCTCAAACCATACACCAAAAGATTAAGGGATGCAGAAAGGAAAGTCGGCAGGAATAGCGTTGTTCTCTCGGGAGTGGGTACCATTGGTACTCATCGAGTGGCAGTGGCGATCATGGACTTCAGATTTGTTGGGGGCTCTATGGGTTCTCTTGTGGGCGAAAAAATCGCCAGAACGGCTCGGATTGCCTTGGATTTGAAACTGCCACTCATCGTGATCAGTGCTTCTGGGGGTGCCCGTATGCAAGAGGGCATTTATTCCCTCATGCAACTTGCTAAAACTTCGTCAGTCTTGGCAAGGTTGCATACAGCAGGACTGCCGTACATTTCACTGTTGACCGACCCAACAACAGGAGGAGTCACTGCATCTCATGCGATGCTGGGAGACGTTAATATATCTGAACCCGGAGCATTGATTGGATTCGCTGGTCCTCGAGTCATCAGCGATACGATTCGACAGAAGCTTCCAGATGATTTTCAGACAGCTGAATTTCTCCTAGCTCACGGCATGATCGATTGCGTTGTGGATCGCAGAGATTTGAGAGATACCATAGAAATTTTACTCGATCATATGACTGGTTAATGGAGTCAAGTGAAGAGAAATTAGAGAGAGCCGATTTCAGGGGAAACCTGCTGGAACAATTTGTTCCAGGCATAGAGAGGGGTGTCCCTTGGGGGTTGGATCGGGTCAGAAAATTCCTGGCGAACACTGGAAATCCCCATCTTAGCTATCCGACCATACATGTGGGTGGTACCAATGGGAAAGGATCTGTGGCTGCCAGTTTAACCTCAGTGCTTAGTTTGCAGGGTCACTCGGTTGGCCTTTATACATCACCCCACCTTTGTTCTGTTAATGAGCGTATTCGAATAGGTTCTACTTGTGTCGATGATCGGACACTACAGGATTTGATAAGTGAATTGGGTCCTGAAATGGACAGGTGTGGTTTGAGCTTTTTCGAAGCCATCACGGGATTGGCCTTCCATTTATTTCAACGAAGTAACATAGAAATAGGAGTCATAGAAGTTGGATTAGGCGGTCGGTTGGATGCTACAAACGTTGTGGATCCTATCTCTACTGTTATCACCAATATTCAGATGGATCACAGAGCTTATCTAGGAGAAACCAAAGAGGAGATCGCCAGGGAGAAGTTGGGAATTGTTAAAGAAGGAGTTCCATTATTTACTAGTGAAGTCGATAAAGAACTGTTGGATATCTTTGATTCGGTTTGCCGAGATAAAAAAACTTCGTTATTCACTACTTTTTATGATAATCCGGTGAGCCAAGTTGAAGTTGGTTTCCAAGGCACATCTTTTAAATCTTCATACGAGAGTTGGGGTGAGATAGAGACTTTTACACCTCTCATTGGAGCTCATCAGGCGATCAACACCAGTCTGTCTATGGCTGTCCTCGAACAATTGCCGGACAGGTTTCGACCTCGAAGGAAGATTTTGACAAAGGGAATTAGTCGTGTGAATTGGCCTGGAAGAATTCAAATAGAAAAAAAGAATGGTCTAACTTGGGTATTTGATATTGCCCACAATAAGGCTGGAGCTTCAGCCTTAGTGGATACCTTGAAACATCTGGAGTTAGACCATCCAAGTGTCCTTTTAGTAAGTGTTCTGGGAGACAAAGATTGGAAAGGGATATTTTTTGAGCTAGTTGATGAGGTTGATCATGTCATTTTGACCCAATCTATTTCAGCTCCACATGAGCGCCGATGGGATTTGAATGAAGTCTCGACTATCTTAGATTGTTCCAAGCTTGAAGTGTGTCCAGATTTTGGTGATGCACTCCTAATGGCAAAAGCAATGGCACTATCAGGCACCGTGGTGGTGACTGGTTCAGCTCATACAGTAGGTGACGTGTTAAACTCATTAGACTTGGGCTATACTCCAAAAGCAATTCATTCGAAGTTGTTGTTTGAGCAATTGTTCTAAATTATTGGAATTTTGTTAGGATAATCCAGATATGGCAAAATCAAAATTTGAAAGACTGCCTGGGTTTAGAGATTTCCCTCCTGAAGACCTGGCCGCTATTCGACATATTTTCCATGGTTGGAGGACAGTTTCTAACCGGTATGGATTTTCAGAATATGCTGGTCCGCCTTTAGAGTTGCTGGATTTATACGTCGAAAAAAGTGGTGAAGAAATAATCCAACAGCTATACAATTTTACAGACAAGGGTCGAAGAGAAATTGCTCTGCGCCCTGAGATGACACCTTCATTAGCGAGGATATTAGCAGGACGACACAGGGCCATGCCGAAGCCAATTAGATGGTTTTCAATGCCACAGTTGTTTCGTTATGAAAGACAGCAGAGAGGAAGGCTTCGCGAACATTTTCAATGGAATGTTGACATAATAGGTGAGTCAGGAGTGGGCGCTGATATAGAGGTACTAGCGATAGCTTTGGATGGCTTGAGAGAACTTGGGCTGACGGAAAATGATATCGTCGCTAGAGTTTCAGATCGGAAATTAATGATGGAGATGTTTAAAATTCTTGGGATTACAACCGAGAAAATACCTGCAGTATTTGCGATTATCGATAAAATGGAAAAAACCAAAGTTGGCCGTTCGATGGATAGGTTGTGTGACGAAGCCAACTTAAGCCGTGAAATAGCTGAGAAAGTAATTGAAATCTGTTATGAGGATGAAATAGACGCCTTACGTCAAAACTTCAAGGGAGCTAATTCAGTAATTGAGCGACTGAACACCTTGGAGGACTATCTGAAATCTCTAATAGCTAAGGGTTTGGGCTCTTACGTCCAGTTCGATCCAAAAATTGTTCGAGGCTTAGCTTACTATACTGGGATTGTTTTTGAGATATTCGATAGAGATGGTGACTTGCGAGCGATTTGCGGCGGAGGGCGATATGATAAACTCTTAGAGTTGGTAGGGGGAGATCCATTGCCAGCAGTAGGTTTCGGTATGGGTGATGTAGTAGTGGGTGAACTACTTCGAATCCGAAAATTGTATTCCCCGAAAAATGATAAAATAGACTTGTATTTGGTTATTGTTGGAGAAGAACAGCGATCACTCGCCCTGAGAATAGCTCACAATCAAAGGGAGAAAGGTCGAAATGTCTTGTATGGATTTCGCCCTGAAAATATGGGCAAGCAGTTAGA
>DUCW01000031.1:0-2803 GCA_012959595.1 Gemmatimonadota bacterium | reverse complement strand
AGTCAAGTTATCATTTTGGCCCCTGATGAATTGAAAAGGAACCTGGTTGTTTTAAAAGATATGGAGACTGGTGAGCAAAGCGAAATGGCATTGGAAGAACTTACTACATGAATAATGATCAGACTGAAGAGATCCTTCGGAAAGTAGTTAGTAGAGCAGCGAGGCGATTGAATCTGATCGAAATTGTAGTCTTGATTTTGGCGATTATGTTATCCTTGCTTGCCGGATATTTGACCGCATTGATGCTTTCTGAAATCATGGGGATTTCTCACAGAAGGTTTTGGATGATAGCTTCTTTATTGTTTTTTTGCGTTCCAGGATTTTTTGTGGTCCTGAAAAAATCCAGTATAAAATCCAAGACGCAAGAATTGAAATCGAATGGTGAAGAGTAAAATACAAATGGCTAAAAACAAACAACTTACGAAGCGGTCGGAAGATTTTTCTGCATGGTATAACGAATTGATATTTAGAGCGGAACTGGCGGACCATTCTCCAGTTAGGGGGAGTATGGTGATCAGACCTTGGGGCTACGCAATTTGGGAAAATATGCAAAGAGCATTGGACGATATGTTCAAGGACACAGGTCATCAGAATGTCTATTTTCCATTGCTGATCCCAATGAGTTTCATAGAAAAAGAAAAAGATCATGTTGAAGGTTTTAAGCCAGAGTTAGTGGTCGTGACACACGCAGGTGGCAAGGAGCTGGAAGAAGCCCTGGTAGTACGTCCCACTTCAGAAACTGTAGTGATGTCCATGATGGCGAAATGGATCCAAAGTTACAGGGATTTACCCATGAAACTGAACCAGTGGGTAAATGTGATGCGTTGGGAGCTTCGAACAAGGCTTTTTCTTCGTACTTCCGAGTTTCTTTGGCAAGAAGGGCACACGGTACACGCTACAGCGGAAGAAGCCGAAGAGCATACAAGAGTCATGCTTGGTGTTTATCGTAATTTCATGGAGGATTGGATGGCGATGCCTCCAGTGACGGGCCTTAAGTCTGAATCCGAGAAATTCGCAGGTGCCACTCGAAGCTATTCTTGTGAGGCTATGATGCAGGATAACAAGGCTTTGCAGGCGGGAACCTCACATTTTCTTGGTCAAAATTTTTCGCGGCAATTCGACGTCAAGTTCCAATCTGAAGAAGGAAAAGAAGAATTTGGCTGGAACACATCTTGGGGAGTTTCGACCCGGCTTTTAGGTGGACTTATTATGACCCACGGAGATGATAGAGGACTAGTCTTACCACCAAAGATTGCTCCGACGCAAGTAATCATTGTTCCGGTGAAAGATTTAGATGATGGGTCGGTTTTGGAGAAGGCTAATTCACTGTGCTCTGAGCTAAAAGCTCAAGGGATTCGAGCGGAATTGGACAGCAGGGATTTTCTAAGCCCTGGCAGTAAGTTTTACGAATGGGAGCGGAAAGGTGTGCCAATTCGCTTAGAGGTCGGACCTAGAGATCTTGAAAACAATCAAGTGGTTTTAGCCCAACGAGTTGTTCCAGGGGATAGTCAAAAAAAAGAGGTACTACAACAGTCAGAAGCCTTGAGAACAATGTCGAAGCGACTAGATGATTTCCAGGAATGCTTGTTGAAAAAAGCTGTTATTCGGCGGGAAGAGAACACTTATCGAGGGATCGAAAACATTGACGAATTAAATGAAATAATGAGTGGATCGGGTGGCTATGTTTACACTGGCTGGAGTGGGGATCCTACTGTCGAACAAACTGTTAAGGAACGAACTGGAGCCACCTTACGATGTATTCCTGAAAAAGAATTTAGGTCTTCCGAATGCCCTGTCAGGTGCATTGGAGGTGAGAAAAAATCGGAGATGGAAGTGGTGTGGGCGAAGGCTTATTGATGACCGGTGAGTCATTGGGGTACAAAAATCTGGTCATTTAAAATTTGATCGATTCCTACTTGCACTTCATCCCATATTTCGGCCATGAAGTTGACATCCGATCCATGATAGCTCACAAAATGTTCGAGAGCATTGGAAGAGATACTCAAGGTTTCTAGTATACTGTCTCGTACTTGTAAATTTGCCATGTCTGCAGTGCTTAAAGTTATGTAAGCGTTGATGAATGTTTCTCGGCCCATGTCAGGAGCGACAATTTCTTCACGCTGATTTGTGCAAGACCAGATGATAAATGTGAGGAGTGCGATCAGAATACAGACCCCCCGAGAATTTTTGGGGTTTTGGGCGAGAGAGCATTGGGTCGCAATAGGTGCTCGCAATTTGTAGTGGGATTCAGACATGATGTGCCCGCTGGACTAGTTCAATCAAGATGCCGTCTGTATCTTTGGGTTGGATGAAGGCGACTTGGTGGCCTTTGGCACCAAGTCTAGGTTTTTCGTCGATTAATTGAAATCCAAGTTTTGGCAAATTTTTAAGAGATAATTCAATATCGTAGACGCTGTATGCAATGTGATGTAGGGCTGACCCATGTCTTTGGATGTGTGAATAGACGGGACTTTTGTGGGAACGAGGTTCAATGAGTTCGATAGAACCGACAAAGGCTACGTTCACCTCCATTTCGGCAAGTTCTTCGATGGGAGATAGGGTTGTTCCTGTAATTTGACAGAAGACTGGTGCCGAAGCAGCGATTGAACTGACGGCTATACCTACATGGTCTAGTTGAAAGTTATCCATTATTCTGTGAATTTGTGAAAGTTAGAATTATATAAATGTTAGAACTAACCTGAGTAAGTGACAAGGAGACCTGACCAATGGCTGATAGTAGGTATGTTTTAGAATTCACTGATGCGAATTTCGATGAAGTGATAGATGATAGTGATAATCTTAT
>DUCW01000030.1 GCA_012959595.1 Gemmatimonadota bacterium | reverse complement strand
CCCCCCTTAAAGAATCCGTATTCTCTAAGGGGGGTGTGGGCCAGACTGGATGAGTCGGGCACTCTGTGATGTATCTATACCGAATATTGGCCTTCTCATAATTGACGAAGAACAACGATTCGGAGTACTACACAAGGAACGACTCAGAGAGTTAAAAGCTTCCGTAGACGTTCTCACTCTCACAGCCACACCCATACCTAGAACGATGCAATTGTCTCTAAGCGGAATTCGCAACCTATCCTTAATACAAACACCCCCCCAAAATCGTATGCCCATTCTCACCTATACCCTGCCCTGGTCGGAATCTATCATAGCAGAGGCACTCCAGCGGGAGCTCGACAGAGGAGGTCAGGCTTTTTTTCTCCACAACTTGGTTTCAGACATAGAGGAAACCGCTCACAAAGTTCAGCAGCTTGTTCCAGATGCTAAGATTGTGGTCGCCCACGGACAAATGAACGCGAAAAACTTAAACAGAGTCATGCACAATTTCATGAATATGGAGAGTGACATTCTCGTCTGTTCATCAATAATCGAAAATGGATTGGACGTCCCCAACGCCAATACCGTTATAATTGATGGAGCCGACAGATTCGGATTGTCTCAACTCCACCAGATACGAGGACGTGTGGGACGTTCTCACAGGAGAGCATACTGTTACCTGATCACTCCTCCGAAAATGAAAGAGAATACAAGACAGAGACTAAAAACATTGACAGAATATACAGAGCTAGGAAGCGGATTCGCTGTAGCCCTTCGAGATCTAAAACTGAGAGGTGCAGGCAACTTACTTGGAGGAGATCAGTCTGGATTTGCACACGCTGTGGGAATCTCAACTTACGTGAAGCTGGTAGAAGAAACAGTAGCACGTATGAAAGACCCGGCCGATCACAAAAGGTACCCACCCACAGATATTTCGACTTCCCAAGGTGCTTACATTCCAGATAAATATATCTCAGACAACAGTCAGAAACTACAGCTTTATAGCCGAATATCTAAGCTGAGAAAAGTTGAAGAAGTCACATTGCTACGAGAAGAAATCCTTGATCGCTTCGGAAAATTTCCTGAACAAGTAGGAAATTTGATGTCAATAACACAACTGCGAATTATGGGGCAAAAATTGGGTATCGAAACCTTGCTCTTCCAAGACGGAAAAGTACGATTAAATTTCAATCGTGAGGTATTCCCAAAATTGTCTCTTTTAGAGGAAATTTTTTCCAAGAGTGAAATTAATGTTGAAATACGGAGGCTCGCACCACTCTCAATGGTGCTTCGTCCAAGAAAACAGAGTAATTTACTTGATGAAGTAGTTAGATCCATCGAAAAGTTATTGGCGACAATGAAAAAAATGGCACACTGATATGACATTGAACTTTCCAACATCAATCGAACAAGGTATTAAAGTGCATGATACAACCGTAATTAAGCTTGGCAAGATCTTTCAGATCGTGAGTGCTAGTTTAATCTCTTTGTTTGCCTGCTCTGACAGCAACGATAGCATTGTAGCCAATGCTGCAGGACATCAGTTATCCACAGATCAGGTGGTGGAAGCCTTGGCAAGACAGAACACTTTGCCAACCCAACCGGAAATCATAGAGGTCCTAGCTGACTACTGGATAGACTACACACTGATAGGCGAACTATCCCTGCAAGACTCACTCCTTACAAATTTCGATTTAGACTTAATACTGCAGCAAGAACTAGAGGAAGAATTGATTAATCGGTACTTAGACTTAACCGTAGAATTCGACACAACGTTTTCTGCAGAGCAACTCCTTCAGGCATGGGATGAAGCTCCACCATCAGATTCAATACGAGCGGCTCACATCTTGTTGGAACTTCCGGACGACGCTACCAACACCCAAGCAGACAGTTTAATAGAGTTGGCTTCAAACCTTAAGAAACGTCTGGATTCAGGAGAATCTTTCGGTAACATAGCAAGGCAGTACAGTGACGATACCGGTAACGCTTCTAGAGGCGGAGACCTAGGATTTTTCCTTCCAGGTATGTTAATGCCTGAACTAGAAGACGTTGCGTATAGTCTCCAGGTAGGTCAGCTAAGTGAACCCTTCTTCTCAACATCAGGAGTCCATCTCTTAAGAGTGCTCGACCGAAGAACCATGGATTTTCAGTCATCCGAGACAGAGTTCCGACAGCTAATGATAGAAAGAACCATCAATGAAGCCTATTCACTGTTTTTAAACGACCTAATTCAAACTAAGAACATTAGGATTTCTCCTGAATCGGGATCGATTGTCAGAGAATTGGCCAGAAATACCGAAACGGACCTGAATAATGCTGCTTTGAATCGTTCCTTGGTAAACTATTCAGACGGATCCTTTACAGTACAGGAAGGTTTGGATTTCCTTCGCACGCTGGGAACAGATCTACTCGAACAGATAGCCACAGTTCCAGAAGAGACACTGGATCAGTTACTAATGGATCTGGCACAATCAAGAGTTCTCGTTGACCTGGCGAAAGCCGAAGAAATCCAACTCACTGAGGATTACCTCGCACATCAAGATTCATTGTTTGTCAATTTCATTGATATGTTGAAGATAGAAACAGATGCCATCGGACTTAGAATGATTATCCCCAGAACTAATGAGACCTCCCACGAGGCTTTAGATAGAATAGTTTTACAACTCCTCCGCGAATTACTCGCCGGAAGAAATCCACCCTCTTTTGGCCAAATAACTGTCGGTGCTAGACAACAAATGCCCTGGTCAATCAATGATCGAGCTGTCCTGGCAACCTTGGAGCGACTAAATGAACTACAAGGTTTCTCGACCAACCCACTGCCCGACAGCATCACAGAATCCACCTCTAGGCCTGTAGAAGAGAACATTACTGATTCCATTGGTGTAAACTAATGAGCCAAACAGTTTGCTTTTATACGTTAACCGATAAAACGGGCTAGGTCCTATTCATGAAACCTCTTAAACAATTGCAAAATCGCCACAATTTGGCCCACTTGTTTCCAATGACAACATGTTTCTTTCTTTTCACCATACTGACTTTGGTCCAGCCTGTAAGCGGCCAAACTAAAGTCCTGGGTGACAACGTGGTTGAAAGAGTAGTCGCTCTAGTTGGTGATTCGGTGATCTTGATGACCGAACTTGATGAATATCTAATGACTCTTGAGGCAGGAGGTTGGGCTCGGCCTGATGACCCTGAAGAATTACTGACAGCGAAAACTCAAGTTCTGGACCAATTGGTTAATCAACAATTGATTCTATTAGAAGCCATTAAGGATACTCTCCTGACAGTTAGCGATGACGAACTCGAAGAAAGAGTCCAGGAAGAGGTGGCGGGACAAATTAGACAGTTCGGAACGACTAAACAATTCCAAGATGTGCTAGCGGAACAGAACATGACGGTCAACCAATTCCGAGAGCAACGGAAGAACATGATTAGACGTGATCTACTCCAAGAACGATATTTTGCCAAAACTGGAACTGGGGGTGACGACTTTATCATAACTGAGGAAGAAGCAAGATCATTCTTCGAAGAAAACCGTTCGCAACTTCCGCAAGTTCCAGCCACCATCCTTTTTGAAAATTTCATTTTGTCACCAGAAGCCAATGATGCTTCCAAGGCAGAAGCTCTTGCGGAAGCAGAAAGACTCCTAGAGATGGCTATGACCGGAGAACAAACTTTTGCCGAGTTAGCAACCCGATTCTCTGACGGACCATCCGCGCAAAGCGGAGGAGAACTTGGTTGGATCAGACGTGATGGAAGCATGGTTTCCGAATTTGAAGAAGAAGCTTTTAAGCTTTCACCCGGACGTATAAGCTCACCAGTTGAAACTGAATTCGGTTATCACCTCATTCTATTAGAACGTGTCCGCGGAGGCGAAAGGCGTGTACGTCACCTCCTGGTTGAACCAGAAATAGTTGATATGGACATAGAAGCCAATGAAATAAAAGCTCTTTCATTTGCAGAACAGCTAACAGCCGGAGAACTCTCCATTGACAATATTGGGGTGAATCCAGACACACTGGATCTTGCACTTGGTCAAATTGCGGAAATATCTCCAGAGTATGCGGCGGGAATGGTGAGGGCTAAAGCCGGCGATATAGTGGGTCCCATTCAGCTCACGGGTCCCAGGATGGAGAATAGCTGGGGAATAGCAAAAATCATAGAAATGAAGAGAGGCGGGATCACTGAATTTGAAGATGTCAGGGAAATGATCGAAGATCGATTGCGCTCAATAAGGGGTGCCGAAGACCTTATTGAAGACTTGAGGACTCGTACTTTTATTGACATCAGACTTGTTCCAAAGGAAACTCCCTGAGACAAAAACATGATCCGCAATAAACTAGCCATTACTATGGGTGACCCAAGAGGGGTTGGTCCTGAGATAATAGAGCAACTCGCACCCGAATTGATGACCCAATATTCTGACATAGATTTTATTTGTTTAGGACCCCAAGGTTTCGACCCGGAAATCGGTGATTATTTCTCCATGGGTATCTTTGAAGGCACCGAAGCTTCCGCAGGTGCTATTTCTGCTTTGAGCATTGAGAAAGCTTCTGCTTTGGCACTGGAGGGTATCGTAGATGGTATAGTCACAGGTCCTATCCATAAGCCAGCATTGCAAGCAGCTGGATGGAAGGACTTAGATCATACAAGCATGTTGTCCAGGATCACAGGCAGTCCAGATGTGGGTATGTTGATGAACGCTGAAGATTCTTTAGGCGGCTGTCCCTTGAGAGTTCTTTTAGCCACCACTCATATACCTTTCCGAAGTGTCGCCGATAAACTCCATACAAATTTGCTGATATCACAGGCGAAGCTGCTACATCAAGGGCTTTCCAGATTCTGGAATATCAAAAACCCTAAAATTGCTCTATGTGCACTAAATCCACACGCTTCAGATTCTGGACTTTTCGGGAACGAAGAGGAAACCATTTTCCGACCTGCTATCCGAGAACTCTCGGATATGGGATTAAGCTTATCGGGGCCACTTCCTGCTGATACAGTATTCATCAGGGCACTCAAAGGAGATTTCGATGCTGTCATAGCTCCCTATCACGATGTCGGCATGGCTGCATTCAAAACAGCCACCTTTGGAAAGGGAGTGAACGTTACACTCGGATTGCCTTTTATTAGAACATCCCCAGACCACGGAACTGCTTTTGACATAGTGGGTACAGGAGAAGTAAACACTTCCTCCATGCTAGAGGCTATCCATCTCGCTGTGAAAATGTCTAAAAACGTTTTTGACACTGCATCTCCCTAGGCATAGCTTGGGCACCAGGGAGGTGGTAATTGGGGAGATGGGAAACGGGAATCACTTACAACCCCGACCACTATTTTGATCAAGTTTACCTCTGTCACTAAAAGATACTCAGAACCCGAACTAGCCTTAAAGGACGTATCTTTTCACCTTAAGGAAGGCCAGTTTTCATTCATGGCAGGGCACTCCGGATCTGGTAAATCTACTGTTCTGAAGCTAGCACATATGGCCGAGCATCCAACTTTAGGAAATGTCTATGTCAACGGCTTTTCCTCAAGGAGAACAGCCCAGAGAGATGTTTGGAGACTAAGACGCCAGGTTGGCTTCATCTTCCAGGATTTCCGACTCTTACCCAACCGGACAGTCTTGGAAAATATTGCGTTTGTCCTCGAAGTTATCAATACACCCCGTAAAGAGATAGGCAGACGAGCTGAGATGCTGTTGACACAGGTCGGGATTGAAACAAAGAGTAGTCGGATGATAGAAGACCTGTCTGGTGGCGAGCAGCAGCAAGTAGCCATTGGAAGAGCTCTGGCCAGTAATCCGGTACTTCTCCTGGCAGACGAACCTACAGGAAACCTAGACGCCGACTCTACAAAAAAAATCATGGATCTTTTTTGGTCAATCAATCACAGTGGGACCACTATTTTAATGGCAACACACGATCTAAATCTCATCCAAGATCACCCAGAAGCTAGGCTTCTAGAGTTGAAGCGTGGAGAATTAATAAAGGACTCTGAACCTAAGATGGGTTACTAAAATGGGTCCTGTATTGAAAGAGACTTTAGCTTCAGTGACACGTTCACCACTGCTAACGGGGCTATCCATCTCAATGATATCTTTGGCCTTTTATATCCTAGGTCTATTTGCACTAGCTGTTCATAATTTTTATTTGGTATTAGACGAGATGGAAGAGAGAATACAGGTGGTTGCCTACATCCGAGATACTGCGACTCCAGAAAACATAATGGATTTACGAGCAATATTGGCCTCCGTTCCCGAGGTCGAAGGAGTCGAATTAGTGACCAAGAACGAGGCT
>DUCW01000029.1:4724-6406 GCA_012959595.1 Gemmatimonadota bacterium | reverse complement strand
AGTCGAGCCTGATTTGGCGTTCCCCCATACAGGACAAATCAGTAACCGCCCGAAGTGACCGTCCAATTAGTCTTTGGATTTCCTGCGTCCTCCCGCTTTGTTTGCCGCGCGCTGCTTCCCGTCCGGTACGAGTGTGCGTTGATCTTGGCAGCATTCCATACTCAGCTGTAACCCATCCTTTCCCAGATTTCTCTCTCCAAGGAGGGGTCCCCTCCAGAACAGATGCAGTGCAAGGCACCTTCGTGTTCCCAGTTGATACCAAACAAGAACCCTCTGCGAATGGAGATACATCCATTTCCAACCCTAACCTTCGTAACTGTCTCGCATTTCTTCCTTCCGATCGACTCATCGAATCTCCAGTCATTAGTCTACATTCCCGGGAATACAATACCCTGTGATAGTTCTTCAAGTAACAGGTCGGCTCCCTTTTGGAGCAACTCTTCCGCCAATTTTTTCCCTAAAGCCACAGGATTCTTCGAAGCACCAGTAATATCTCCCTTTACCATTCTTAAACCGTCAGCACTAACAACTACACCCTTCAGACGTAACTGCAGACCGTGTTCCACACAGCCTGCTGCGATCGGAACTTCACATCCTCCTCCTAGGGCACTCAAAAATGCTCTCTCTGCTGCAACCACTGTGTGAGAAGAAGAGCAATGTATTGATTTCAAAAAATCATCTGTTTCGTGATCCTTCTCCCTGATTACAATGCCTAAGGCACCTTGGCCTGGAGAATTCAACCAAGAATCCCCTTCGATCCACTCAGAAACTCGATCTGCTATTCCCAAGCGTATAAGACCTGCTCCTGCCAGTATTAAGGCATCATATTCACCGTCATCCAATCTTCTTATCCGGCTGTCTATATTCCCTCTGATAGGAGTTGGTTTCAAATCTGGTCGCGACGCCAAAACCATCGCTGCTCTTCTGATTGAACTGGTACCTATTGTACTCCCTGGCGACAATGACCTCAACAAAACATCCTGGCCTACTCTGCCCACCAGGACATCTCTCGGGTCTATCCGCTCTGGAGTTACCGATAAACGGAGTCCCTTCGAAAGTTCAGTTGGAAGATCTTTCAAAGAATGTACGGCTAGATCGATCTGATTCCTCAGAAGAGCTTGATCCAATTCTCTAGTGAATAACCCTTTTCCAGGTATTTCATGGAACAAGGAATTGAGTCTCTCATCCCCCACGGTCTTGATGACTGTAATTTCCACAGTATTGTTACCGCTTGACTCAAGAAGGCGTTTTACATTTTGACTTTGGGTCAATGCCAAAGGAGATCCGCGAGAACCCAACTTCAGAAGCGTCAAGGCTAAATTTTCTCCAATTTACAGAAAGCGAACCAAATACAAGGCCAGCAAAATAACCACAAACATGACCATGCTACCAGCGGGCAACGAGCGTGCGAGCACTCCTTTAGGTCCATGAACTCTTTTTACAAGGACCAAAACTTCATCCACCACCTTCAGTACACACCCTCTAATCTTATGATCCACACTGTAGACTGTTCCTCCAATGCTTCGTACACAACGTGGGGCGAGCCAGCGATAAATCCAATCTGTGTCGAGATTTACAGCTCTGATTTCGGGAGGATAACTACCTTTTTTCATCATCCATACTACAGCTAGGGCTCCAAAAAATAATAGCTGTAATTGTGTCACAACGTGGGTAAGGTCGTA
>DUCW01000029.1:0-4642 GCA_012959595.1 Gemmatimonadota bacterium | reverse complement strand
ATACCCATCGCAATTAACATATTTCCAGGTGGCTCTTTTGCCCTAATACCCGAATCGTGTCCGAAAAAAGCAAAATATGGAATCTTAATACCTGCATGTTCCAAAACACCCGCTGAAGCGAAAACCAGGAACGGCCAAACCCATATGTAACCCTCCTCCAAAGCTGCGGCCATAACCATGGATTTTGTAATAAATGCACTGAACAATGGAAATGCAGAAATTGCCATAGCTCCCACAATACAGAAGGTTGTCGTAATGGGCATCGTCTTGTAAAGACCACCTAGATCAGAACCGTTGATTCTACCAGTCATTTGTAAAACAGAGCCCATAGCCATAAATAACAAACCTTTAAATATGACATCCGCAAAGGCGTGTGCCACTGCTCCGTTTAAAGCCAAAGCTGTCCCGATACCCACACCGGTGACCATAAAACCAATCTGGTTTATCATACTGTAACTGAGAACTCTTCGAAGGTCATTTTCGATGACTGCGAAGAAAATGGGAAAGAAAGTCATCAGGACACCGACATAAATCAGAACCTCAGTTCCAGCATAACTACGGACCAAAGCGAAGACAGCCACTTTTGTGGTGAAGGCACTCAAAAACACGGTGCCAGTTGGAGTTCCTTCTGGATAGGCATCTATAAGCCAGTTGTGTAAGAATGGGAATCCAGCCTTTATTCCGAAAGCCAAAAGTATGACCCAGCTAGCGATGGATCCGTCGAGTCCTATATGATCGAAAGAAATGGATCCAGTACTGTGAGCCCTCATCAAAGCACCTGAAAGGAGAAGGACACCCGACAGTACATGTACAACCAGATATCTAAATCCTGCCCTGAAGGAGTTCTCTGTTCCTCTTGCAAAAATCAAGAACACCGAACTCAGTGCTAGAATCTCCCAAAACACAAACAACGAAATGAGGTCTCCCGCGTAAACTGCTCCCAAAGCACTACCAGCATACAGGAGGGCTGTAGTGTGCTGAAGGCCAGCGTGCTCTTTGTCCTCTAGATGAATTGAAAAAAGATTCCCAAGGAAAGAGGCCAAGTGGAATAGGTAGCCAAACAACATGCTGAGTTTCGTAACCTTGAATGGGACGAGGCTATATCCCAATAAGTTCAGAGTCATACTTGCCTCAGGATCCAATCCTCCGAGGTTCAAGGCACCCACAATGGGTATGAGGAGCATCACCCCACTTCGAGTCCGTCCCCTACTTGAAGCGACTAAAATTGCCCCTAGAAAAAAAATGGCAAAAGGAGGAAGACTAAACATCATAGTAATTCTCTGGACGCATCAAAATTCTTCTCAGCACTTTCGCAATGACTACGAGCAAAACAATTCCGCCAAAAGCATACCATAGATAAAACCCCAGGAGACCTTCGAGATCATGGTATTCATGTCTATGTTCTTCAAACAGTAAATTGGTCACTTGCATGTCAATTTCTACAAAAATTAATAGGATGCACCCCAAATAGAACGACTTAAAAAGTAAATCAACCTGCTTCCCACCTTCTTGAGATGATGATATGTCCATATGTTCTTCTTCCGGATTTAGATGACCTGGATCGTTCATGGAGAAAACACCATTCTCATCATTTCATAAAGGAAGTCGGGGAACAAAAACAATCCCATAGTCATTCCACTGGATATTCCCATTGCCAATAAACAAGGCCAAGGAGCCTCTTTAATACCCACATTCTTTTGACCACCGTCGGGAGAGCTAAAGAAAGCCCTGATCGGAACCTCCAATAGATACACCAAGCTCAAAAGAGAGCTTAGCATCAGCACTGCTAACAGGCCTCGCTCTCCAGCTTCAATAGTCCCCAGACCCAGGAACCATTTACTCCAAGCTCCTCCAGCTGGAGGAACACCGATAATGCTCAAGGAACCAACAAGAAATGCACCAAAAGTTAGAGGCATTTGTCGGCCCAAGCCCCTCATATCACTAATATCTGTTTTGTGAGTCGCAACCAAAACAGCACCAGCTGCGAAGAAGAGTGTGATTTTCCCAAAAGCGTGCATGGCTATATGCATACCGCCACCAATAATGGCGAACTCATTGGCTAAAAGTGCAGCTAGTACAATATATGACAGTTGACTAATAGTGGAGTAAGCTAATCTAGCTTTGAGGTTGTCTTTGGTGAAAGCTACCAGCGAGCCCAAGATGATCGTAGCAGCCACAATCCATCGCAACCAAGGAGTACTCCCTAGTTCAGCCAGAGTCTCCAGCCCGAAGATATAAATCGCCACTTTCAGAATAGTGAAGACACCAACCTTGACTACAGCGACTGCGTGTAATAACGCGGAGACTGGAGTCGGAGCAACCATAGCGGCCGGAAGCCATCTGTGAAATGGCATGACGGCTGCCTTCCCTACTCCGAACACAAACATCACAATCAATACACTCAATACCGTATTGGAGGCCGTTCCATTCAGAATCCCATTTTCCTTGAAATCTAAAGTTCCAGCCAAGTTCCAAGTCCAAATGATCGCAAGCAACTGTAGGCCTATCGAAGTGGACAGGAGGATCCCTAGGTATACCCGTCCAGCTTTCTTCGCTTCATTCGTCCCATGATGGGTGACAAGAGGGAAAGTACAGAGGGTTAAAAGTTCATAAAACGCAAACAATGTAAAAAGATTAGAGGAAAAAGATACACCCATTGTTCCACCGATAGCAATTGCAAAGCAAGCGAAGAACCGTGTCTGATTCTCTTCTTGATGGCTCCGCATGTAACCAATAGCATAAAGGCCTGTCACTATCCACAAAAAAGAAGCTACGAGGGCGAATAAAAGGCCTAAAGGCTCAACACTTAGACCTAAGGTGATGCCTGAAGTAACTTCTAATAGAGTGACTTCAGTGGAATAACCCTTTCGCAGAGGTTCTACTAACTGGTAAACAGTCCCACAAAGGACGGCTGCAATGAGTAAACCCAAACTGTCACGAAGGTTGGGATATTTACCAGAAAGCAGTATTAGGCCAGCACCAATAAATGGAATAATGACTATCAAACAGAGGATTTGAGAGTAACTCAAGAACCGATTCCCAACAGATTGGCAGCAGCTAAAGATGCACCAGATGTCGTCAAAGTCGCATTAATTCCGAAGTACAGACACAAGAGAGCCAAAGCCCAAGTTGGGAGGAGTAATCCTAGGGGAGCTTCAGTGCAGTCATCATTCTGTGATTCATCAAACTCGGAAAAATATACTGACTCAACTACTCGCCAAATATAAACGACAGCCATCAACGAAGTCATGAGAATCAACAAAGCCACCGGCCAGAGTCCCTTTTCAATAGCTCCTTGGATCAGGTACCATTTACTTACGAAACCAGCGGTGAACGGAACACCGATCAAGCTGAATCCTCCCACCATAAAGGCTCCCATTGTCAGCGGCATTTTTTTCCCCAGTCCCCGCATGTTCTCGAGCTCCACAGAGTTGAGTCGATACATCACACACCCTAAAGCCATAAAAAGAGACCCCTTAATAATCGCATGGTTGAACAGGTGAAGAATACCTGCAGTCAATCCAGTATTCGAGAAAAAACTTATTCCTAAAATGATGTATCCGATTTGGGACAAGCTGGAATAGGCCAACATCCGTTTAACGTTAGTCTGAAAAATGGCCACTAAAGACATGCTAAAAATAGCTATCAATGAGAGTGGTAAAAGGATGATCCCTAATTGCATTTCTGAAAAAGAAAAATGCACCCCAAAAACTGTGAAGAAAAATCGTAAAAGCATGTAGATAGCAACTTTAGTCGCTGTAGATGCAATAAATGCCGTCACCGCCGAAGGTGCATACGCATACGCATTAGGTAACCACATATGTAATGGGAACAGTGCCAACTTTAAGCACACTCCGACACTCAAAAAAGCAAAGGCAACTGGAATTGTACGATTAGATGGGAGCTCTGGTAAAAGAATGGCCAGATCAGCCATATTCAAACTTCCCGTCATCACATACAGCATACCGATACCGATAACGATAAAAGTGGCTCCCACGCTACCCATGATAAGATATTGATACGATGCTGTTAGTGCTCTTCTATCTCTACCTAGTGCTATCAGTGCATATGCTGAAAGTGAAGAAATCTCAAGAAAAACGAACACGTTGAACATATCCCCCGTGACAACAATACCGAGCAGTCCCGACAGGCAGAGAAGAAATGCCGCATAAAAAAGAGCTTCCCTAGATGTGCCGACTTCTCTTCCTACACTTTTAAGGGCATAGGGAGTGACTACCGCCCCTACCAGCGTGACAATGATGAGAACAAATGCACTTAAGGCATCAATCTTATATTCGATACCAATTGGTGCCGGCCAACCCCCTAGATTATATGATATAGCACCATCAGCCTGAACTAATTGAAAGATTTTCCAGGCCATCCACAAGGATATCCAGCTACTGGCTACTGCAATAGCCCAAGCTGTTCGGCCATGCCTCACCAAGGCACAAAGCGGAGCTGTCAGCAGTGGAACGATCACCTGAAGAACAGAGAGGCGCCATTCGCCCCAGGTGAAAATCGAATTGGGATTCCACTCATCCACAGGCCGATCATCACCACCATCAACTCGCATTCCGGATTCGGAGTCAACCCCCGACAGACCCGTGACATAGTACTCTGTTAGGGCAGAAGTCTCATCCTC
>DUCW01000028.1:2138-6440 GCA_012959595.1 Gemmatimonadota bacterium | reverse complement strand
GTCGGTGAAACTCTTCTGTATATGGAACCGGTTTTCCTTGCGGCTGAGGAAGATGCAATCCCAGAACTTAGGAGGTTCGTAGTGAGTGATGGTTTCAGGGTGGCCATGGAGCCAACTCTCCTAGAAGCGATCGCTCAGCTAGAAGAAACTGAAGTGGGACTTGGAACAGAAGCGAACCTTGATTTACAAGAGATGAGCCAGATAGAAATTTCCAGTTCAGGTTGGCCGATTGAAGCTTTAGAACTTCTTGAAAAAGCAGAAACAGCAGCAAGAGACCTTGATTTCGCTACCTTTGGTGAAGCACTTCGTGAATTGAGAGAGCTCCTACAGGATCTCTCCGTACGAGAAGGACTGTAGAAATGAGCCTGTGTTTGTTAATTTAACACATTTAGTTTGGGTGCAACAATACTCTCATAGTTGAATGTTTTTAATACTTCTATCAGGATTTGGAATGGATATCCACGAATATCAAGCCAAGGAAATACTTCGTAACAATGGTATCCCTGTGCCTCCAGGGAGAGTCACTGGAAACCCGAATCAAGCTGTCGACATAGCCAATGAATACGGCGATAAGGTGGTTGTGAAAGCACAGGTGCACTCAGGTGGAAGAGGAAAGGCGGGTGGCGTCAAGCTGGCCAAAAATTCCGAGGAAGTCTTTCAAGCCGCTACAGACATCATAGGGATGACTATATCTGGGCATAGAGTGAATGAGGTGTTGATCACTCCTGCCGAAGATATAGATACTGAAGCTTACCTGGGAATTCTTATTGATAGGAAAACCCAAAGCCCCGTGATAATGGTGTGTTCGGAAGGTGGGGTGGACATTGAAGAAGTCGCTCAGAGGAATCCAAATTCTATTCGAAAATTAAGAATTGACCCAAGGTATGGGCTTTTCAGGCATCAAGCTTATGGATTGGCTCGGGCCCTCTACAGGGATCAGGATCTTGTTAAACAAGCTGTCGCTATCATAGAAAACCTGTACCAGGCGTTCATTGACAGTGGTGCATCTATGGTTGAAATCAATCCTTTGATAAGTACTCCTACGGGTTGTGTAAAAGCGATAGATGCTAAAATGAGCATAGACAATAATGAGCTAATTAAACATCCAGAAATCCAAAATTATAGAGATATACAGGCAGAACCTAGGGCTGAGACTATGGCAAGAGAATCGGGACTTAGCTACGTAAAACTGGATGGCAACGTTGGTTGTTGCGTGAATGGTGCTGGGTTGGCCATGGCGACCATGGACTTGGTTAAATACTACGGGGGGGAACCAGCCAATTTCTTGGATATCGGAGGATCTTCGAATCCACAAAAAGTTGTAACAGCACTCAAGATAATCACGTCAGATCCCAATGTGGAAGTGATCCTCTTTAATATCTTCGGAGGCATTACCAGATGTGATGACGTTGCTCGAGGCATTGTGGAAGCTCTTAAAGAAATTGAAATAGACTCGCCCATTATCATCAGATTGACTGGGACGAATGATGAAAAAGGCCTGGAAATACTTAGCGCTGCCGGTATGTCGGCATTCACATCGATGGATGATGTAGTGAAGAAAGCTGTCTCTAAAACATTGCAATAAGAATCCATAACTTAGATTAAAATAGGTACATGAGCGAAAACTATGTCAATTCTTGTAAGCACTAAAACTAGGCTGTTGGTACAGGGGATCACTGGGAGGGATGGATCATTCCACACCAGTGAAATGATGAAATATGGAACTAATGTGGTAGGTGGGGTCACTCCTGGGAAGGGCGGTCAATCCTTTGGCGGTCCGGAAGATCAAATGGTTCCGATTTTCGACACCATGGAGGCGGCGGTCAAGGAGACAGATGCGAACACTAGTGTTGTGTACGTTCCACCTGCTTTTGCCTCGGGAGCCATGGAAGAAGCTATAGACTCAGGCGTTGATTTAGTCGTGTCAATCACCGAAGGTGTCCCTGTACTGGAAATGAGTCGAATACATGCATTCGCGAGGGATAGAAAAGTAAGAATTTTGGGTCCAAACTGCCCGGGAGTAATATCTCCTGGAAAGGCAAAAGTGGGAATCATACCAGATCAGATTGTTACACAGGGGCCAGTTGGAGTCATCTCGAGGTCGGGAACTTTAACCTATGAGGCAGTTGTAAACCTAACCCGAGAAGGTGTGGGGCAAACTACCTGTGTGGGTATCGGTGGAGATCCTTTGATCGGAACTTCATTCATCGATTGCCTGGAATTGTTTAAAGAAGATGAAGAAACTAGAGTGATTGTCATGATCGGGGAAATTGGAGGCACTGATGAACAAGAAGCAGCACAGTGGGTCTCTCAGCACCTCGAAAAACCGGTGGTCGGTTTCATAGCGGGACAAACCGCTCCACCCGGTAGACAAATGGGCCATGCTGGTGCAATCATCAGCGGTTCTTCGGGTACGGCGGACGAAAAGAAGAGATGTTTCGAGGAAAACGGAATTCGTGTGGCTGCTAGGCCGATCGATATCGTAGACTTAGTCAGAGAATCATTGAATCAGTAGATTATTCTTTATTGAAACTTTAAAAAACTCTAATTTTTTAATCGAAAATGGTGCTTATCAAGTGGAACACACACTAGCTATTATCAAACCAAATGCTGTCAAGACGGGCTACACCGGCAGGGTACTAAGTAGAATCGAAGATTTCGAGTTCACCATGGAAGCTATTAGGCTTTTACAGCTTTCCACCGAAGATGCCGAAGAATTTTATGCGGTACACCAACAACGGCCTTTCTTTCCGTCTTTAATAGAGTTTATGAGTTCAGGACCAATAGTGCCTCTCGTCCTTCAAAAAACTGACGCTGTGACGGAATTCAGGAAAGCAATCGGTGCTACCGATCCGGAAGAGGCAGGGGAGGGTACCATACGCAGATTATACGGAGAGTCCAAAGAACGGAATACTATTCATGGGTCAGATTCCAACGAAAATGCCAGAATTGAAATAGAGTTTTTCTTTCCTGGATTTTTTGCTTCGATCTGACTCAAATGCAAGAGGCGTTGCGTTGACTGTCCTCTAACCATAAGGTAGTTTTTTTTATGGTATATATAGACTTAAACGAACTACAAAGAACCAATAAATTAACCTCACAAGGCTTTGTCGAACCAAGTGAGTTTAATCTTGATGAATTTGGTATAAACTTGAAATGCCCCTTGGGGATAAAACTGGAGGTTTCTCATTCTGGGAAAACTGATTTTCTACTTCAAGGAATAGTGGAGACTCGATTGGAACAGAAGTGCCGCAAATGTTTGAAGCCAGTAGAGACCACTTTAAGTACTAACTTGGATCTTCTTTTTAGATCTAAGGATTCGTTGAAGGAAGAAGATGAAATAGAGGAGGAACTACAATTCGATTGGAAACAGGGACATTTGGACCTAATGGGTCATCTTTCACAGGAGATTATACTCCATGCACCAGCATTTGTTGAATGTCACGACTCCTGTCAGGGTCTTTGTGCGGGCTGTGGAAATAACCTCAATCATTCAGTGTGCGAATGTCCCGAACCTCCCGTTGATCCTAGATGGGATGTCCTCCTAAACCACTAATAAGCGAACTAATCTCATGGCTGTTCCAAAGAAAAGAACATCGAAGCAGCGTCAGCGTAAGCGTCGTACACACTACAAAGCATCCCCGGTTAATACCGTGATTTGTTCCAATTGTGGTGATCCTAAGCAACCTCACAGAGTCTGTGCTAGTTGTGGGTTTTACAGAGACGAGAGTGTGGTTGAAAAAAGCGTGGTTTGATCGTAGTCCAGCACACCAGAGCTTTGACACTAAACCGGGAGATATAACCAAGTGCTTATTGGTCTAGATGCAATGGGAACCAACCTCTCTCCTTGCCCCGAAGTAGAAGGAGCAATCACCGCTTTACGGACTTCACGGGCTGATCTTCACATTGTACTGTTTGGTGAGAGAGCATCAATAGAGTCAGAGTTGGAGAAGCACGAACACAGTTGGCCAGTCGAACGCCTCAGTGTAATCCATTCACCAGAACGAGTCCTAGTAGAGGACTCTCCCGCAAAAGTACTAAGACAGAAACCCAATTCATCCATTGCTCTAGGGTTGAAAATGCAGAAGAAAGGTGAATTGGACGCCTTCATAAGTGCAGGCTCGACTGGAGCCGTAATGGCAGGTGCATTACTGACTTTGCGACCTTTGAAGGGAGTCGACCGTCCGTGTATTGGGACTGTCGTGCCCACGGCCAAGGGGCCTCTGTTGTCATCGTTACAGGCTAACAATGGGTGTGTTGGGTATGTCCGCGCCGTGGGCTCGGATCGCACTGTGGACAAGA
>DUCW01000028.1:0-2128 GCA_012959595.1 Gemmatimonadota bacterium | reverse complement strand
TGTTGCTGGACGCCGGAGCGACTGTCGACTGCAAGCCTCATCAGATAACCCAGTTTGCTAGTCTTGGAAAAGTTTATGCACAGGATTTAATGGGAATCCAGGACCCGAAAATCGGCCTTCTGAATATTGGAGAAGAACCCGAAAAAGGGGATGAAGTTTCTTTGGCCGTTCACAAAACTCTGATTTCTAGCCATCTTAATTTTGTGGGCAACATCGAAGGCGGAGCGATCCTTGAGGGTACCTGTGATGTATTGGTATGTGATGGATTTGTTGGTAATGTAATTTTGAAATTTTATGAGTCGGTAGCAAATTTCATAACTAGTCTTTTCAGAGAAAAACTCGGGAAAGCCGCGAGGTCTACTGACTTTGAAGAAATTTTTAGAATCCTGGACTATACCGAAACGGGAGGAGCGCCACTACTGGGTGTGAATGGAGTAGTGATTATTTGCCATGGTAGTTCTCCACCTAAAGCCATACATAATGCAATCGGTGTTGCTGCCAGGTCGGTTGAAGCGGCCTTGGTTTCTCATTTTGTAGAAGAAATGGATTCCTTAGAAGTGATAGGGACTGACTCGTGAATGCCAACACAATTTTTGCAGAAATTATCTCCACCGGACGATTTCTCCCACCAGAAATAACTACGAACGCTGACCTCGAAAAAGTAATTGATACTTCAGATGATTGGATTCGGGAACGGACGGGAATTAAAGAGCGACGAATTGCTGGGGAAGACCTTAGTACCGCTCAAATGGGTGCGAGAGCCTCCTTGGACGCAATTGGTAAAACTGATATTGATCCAACTGACATTGATCTGATAATTCTGTCTACTGCAACTCCCGATCGATTACTACCATCAACAGCCTGTGATATACAGGCATTAATCGGAGCAACAAATGCAGTTGCATTTGATCTCGGTGGTGCTTGCTCGGGATTTCTATATGGGCTGAGTATGGCCGAGGGATATCTCGCCTCCGGTAGAGCCAAGAACATTTTAGTGGTTGCATCTGAGAAGATGAGCTCCATTGTGGATTGGACTGATCGCTCCACGTGTGTACTGTTTGGCGATGGAGCCGGAGCTTGTATGGTGCAAAAATCGGAGGGAAAGAATGGGATTATAGGGAGTCATCATGGATCAGACGGAAGATTAGCTGAACTACTATACCGTCCTGCAGGAGGAAGCCTGATTCCCTTGAATTCCCAATTAATGGAAACGGGAGATCATCTGGTCAAGATGTCGGGCAAAGAGGTTTTCAGAAATGCAGTTCGATCTATGGTCGAAGCATCTGAGAAAGCACTGGCAAATGCTGGTCTTTCAAGTGATGATGTGGATTTATTGATACCGCATCAAGCCAATATACGTATAATTGAATCTACAGCTCGTTATGCTGGGATATCTATGGATAAAGTTTTTGTTAATGTCCATAGATATGGAAACATGAGCTCTGCTACAATACCGGTGGCCATGGATGAAGCTTCAGAAATGGGAATCCTCAAGACTGGTATGAACATTTTAACCGTCGCATTCGGTGCTGGTTTTGCATGGGGTGCGGTGGCAATTCGCTGGTAAACTAAAACTATTAGGAATCTTAGGGATAATATGTCACTAGGTCTTTTATTCCCAGGGCAAGGCTCTCAATACGTCGGTATGGGTCAAGGGTTGGCAACTGATCATATCTCAGCAAAACGAGTGTTCGAAGAAGCGGATCATTTACTGAATTTCAAATTATCTCAGTTGATGTGGGCCGGCCCGGAGAGCGAACTTAAACTTACAAAGTACGCACAGCCTGCAATTCTAGTTCATTCCGTCGCTACCGTTCGAGTAATGCAGAGTCTATTTGACTGTTCATTCGAGAATAGCAAAATGGGTGCGGGGCATTCTCTCGGAGAGTTTTCAGCTCATGTGGCTGCAGGAACTTTAAGTTTCTCAGATGCTGTTCGCACAGTTCAATTACGAGCAGACCTGATGCAATCAGCTTGTTTGGAATCCGAGGGTACAATGGCAGCAATAATCGGTATAGATGATGCCGAGATAGCGTCCATTTGTAAGGCTGCGAGCAACAGCCAGGATCGTTGTACTCCAGCTAATTTTAATTCACCAGGCCAAACTGTGATCAGTGGGAATATAGAA
>DUCW01000027.1:37068-37677 GCA_012959595.1 Gemmatimonadota bacterium | reverse complement strand
AGTTCGGTGTGGACAGTCTTGGACTCGACAGCCTTGGAGTGGAAGCTGTTGAAGCAGATTCAGCACTGTCTGTTTTCGGCAGTAGCATTTTTGAGAACATTACCAGTGAATTTCAACCATTGAATTTTGGTCCTGTGGATCCAGACTATTTACTAGGTCCTGGAGATCAGATTCAGTTGTTTTTAACTGGGGAGATAGAACTAGCTTACAGTCTAGATGTCACTCGGGAAGGATTTGTAATCATCCCTGACGTTGGACAAATTTCGGTCAATGGTCTGACTCTGGCTACTCTGAGAGAAAATTTGTATCCAAGATTGTCCTCAGTGTACTCTGGAGTCCATCGCGGGCCTGAAGCGACTACAAGGTTCGATCTTTCTCTCGGAAGATTACGTACTAATCAGGTCTTCCTGATTGGAGAGGTATTTCGTCCCGGTGCGTATCAGATGAGCCCTGCAGCCACAGTGTTCAACGCACTGTATAGTGCCAATGGTCCCAGAACAGAAGGATCTATGAGATCAGTTCAAGTTAGGCGTAAGGGAGAATTGACTGGAGAATTGGATGTATATGATTACCTCTTAAGGGGTGATGCCTCGGAAGACCTTCGCCTTG
>DUCW01000027.1:32463-37058 GCA_012959595.1 Gemmatimonadota bacterium | reverse complement strand
AAGGGGACTTTATTTTCGTTCCTCTGGCTGGTCCGCAGGTTTCCATAGAAGGAGATGTCAAAAGGCCAGCGATTTATGAAATTAAAGCTGGAGAAGGTTTACTGGATTTGGTCGAGTTCAGTGGTGGCTTGACCGCATCAGCGTTTCCTGAAAAAGTGCAAATCGACCGTATTCTTCCCCCAGACCAGAGGACTCCTGGGAGAGACCGAATTCTGGTAGATGTTGATCTGGGAAGCCTCACGGTTAGTGAACCTTTCCCCCTAATGGACGGTGATAGGGTTTTTGTTGAATCTGTTTTAGATGAGCGAGTCAGTAGGGTTAGTTTAGATGGCCAAGTTCAGCGCCCAGGGGACTATCAACTACTTTCAGGAATGACCCTGGAAGATTTGATCAGCAGGGGCGGTGGACTGAGACAAGATGCATATGAAAACGTTGTGCATCTGTTAACACTCCAACTTTCAGACAGTTCCTATGTTTTAACTCAGGTATCGCTGGACGCTGAAGGACGAGCGAGTCCTAATCCTCTACTTCATGATTTTGATCGGATAACAGTTTTTGGGAATTCCTCTCTTACGGCCAAAGGCTCAGTATTTCTTGCAGGTGAGGTTAAAGAACCATCAACTTACCAATTTTATGAGGGGATGACCGTTCGAGATCTTGTTTTGTTAGGAGAGGGTTTTACTGCGAGTGCAGATCCATTGCATGTGGAAGTAGTCCGTAGAAGGGACGAGGGTGTACTGTCGGATGATATTTCAGACGTCATGGAGATCTATTTCGAACCCGGATCCCTGCCCGTAGAGGTGGGAATATCAACCATTGATGACCCTGTGACATCTTTATCCATAGATAGTGGTGCTACGCCAGCGAGTGATTTTAAATTGCAATCGAGCGATAGGGTTTTTGTTCGTCGTTTACAGAATCGCAGATCTACTCAGGACATCTCTGTTGCCGGAGAAGTAGTCCGTCCTGGTGCGTATTCCAGGATTTCTAGATCAGAGAAAATAGTGGACATACTTGGTAGAGCGGGTGGGTTAACAGGGCAAGCTGATATAAGAGGAGTTCAACTGACACGAGAGGATTTGACTTTGGGTCTGGATTTGCCATCAGCAATGCAAAATCCTGGAGGTCCAGATAATTTAGGGGTATTATCTGGGGACAGCATCTTTGTGCCAACATACAATCCGATTGTTACTATCCGAGGTGCAGTAGAATTTGAATCTCGTGCCCGTTGGGTACAGGGAATGACAATGCAACACTATTTAGATCAAGCTGGTGGTGTTCGAGAGAATGGAGACAGGAGCCGTTCCGTGGTTACATACTCCAATAATGAGAGGCAGCGAACCAGTAAATTTCTGTTCTTTACTTCGGATCCAGATATTACGCCAGGGAGTACTATCACAGTACCGGAAAAGTCACAGGCAGATGGAGGCTTCAATGTCGATCAATGGTTAACCAGGGTCATGTCAATGGCCACTGTGTTGGTTGCAGTGGCTAGTATGACCGGTGGCGTATAAGAAAAAGTATAGGCTTCCCAGAATTGTTTAGTCTCCTCCCTATTTTGAACGCCTGCGGACCATGAGAATTGGAGTGATCGGCACTGGTTACGTCGGCCTGGTCACTGGTGCTTGTTTTGCTGAAATCGGCCAGAGTGTGCTTTGTGGCGATGTCGATCAGACCAAAATTTCCCAACTCAAATTGGGTGTGATGCCTATTTACGAACCTGGCCTTGCGGAATTAGTTCGGGGAAATATGGATGCTGAACGTCTCGATTTTACGTCAGACCTGGCAGAGATAGCCCGAACGGCAGACGTAATCTTCATTGCTGTAGGTACTCCTCAAAACCGAGATGGTTCGGCTGATATAAGCAATATTTTGGAAGTATCTCGTATCATCGGCAAGGAGATGAAAGGAGAGAAAATAGTAGTCACTAAAAGCACTGTTCCAGTAGGTACGTCGGAGAAAATTCGCGATACAATAGAAAGCCTTAGTGAATTTAAAGTGCATGTATGTTCAAATCCCGAATTCTTGAGGGAAGGTTCTGCTGTCTCAGATTTTACGAATCCTGATAGAGTGATCTTAGGTGTGGATAACAAGTATGCCGAATCTTGTTTGAAAGATTTGTATGGATCTTTTATGAAGAACACTGAGGTCATTTTGGTTATGGATTTGGCTTCGGCAGAAATGACGAAGTATGCGGCTAACGCTATGCTAGCAACTCGTATAAGCTTCATCAATAGTATTGCAGCTTTTTGCAAGAAAAAAAATGCAGACATTCAAATGGTTCGAAAGGGTATTGGAAGCGATCATAGAATAGGGCTTGATTATTTAAATCCTGGAGTGGGTTACGGTGGGTCTTGTTTCTCAAAAGATATGAAAGCACTTATTAAAATGATGAGTGATCTTGATTTAAATCCGTCAATCTTATTAGCAGTTGAAGAGTTAAACGAAGACCAGAAGACGATACTTTTTCATGAAGTGATCGGCAGGTTTGGTAACGATTTAACAGATAAGAAAATTGCAATCTGGGGTCTTTCCTTCAAGCCAGATACAGGCGACATGCGCGAGGCACCCAGTCTCGCCACGATAGAGGCGTTGTTGGCACACGGGGCTTCAGTGTCAGCACACGATCCAAGAGCGATTAAGGAGGCAAAGCAGAGATTTGGAACGCGTATCAGTCTTTGTGAGGATCAATATGAGGTTTTAAATGATGCGTCAGCTCTTGTGGTACACACTGAGTGGGATTGCTATCGCCACCCAGATTTCGAAAAAGTCAAATCCAAAATGAGAGAGGCCGTAGTTATTGATGGGCGCAATTTATACAATTCAAATTGGCTAGTTAGCCAAGGTTTTGAATATTATTCTGTGGCCACCTCAGACTAGGGGAGTGAAATTTGTCTAGAGTGCTAATCACAGGTGCTGCAGGATTTCTAGGATCTAACCTTGCCAGGTATTTTCTTAATCAAAATTACCAAGTGATCGGTGTAGACAATTATCTGACAGGTTCCAGGGACAATATTGTAGATCTGGAAATGGATAAAGATTTTTCCTTTGTATTCCATGATGTCACTAGCCCTCTCTATCTCGATGAAGGCCTGGATGGAGTGTTGCACTTGGCTTCTCCAGCCAGCCCAGTGGATTATTTGAAGCACCCCATCGAGACTTTGCAAGTCGGTAGTATGGGTACACAGAACATGTTAATTATCGCAGAAGCTAAGGCTTGTCGATTCTTACTCGCTTCTACATCTGAAGTATACGGGGATTCCAAAGTAAATCCTCAATCAGAGAACTATTGGGGGAATGTGAATCCAATAGGGCCTCGCAGCGTTTACGATGAGTCGAAACGTTATGCGGAAGCACTTACGATGGCCCATAATCGGACTCTCGGTGTAGAAGTGCGAATTGCTAGGATTTTTAATACCTACGGGCCTAGGATGCGCATCAGAGATGGCAGAGTCGTCTCGAATTTCATTGTTCAGGCTCTTCGGGGAGAGCCGTTGACCGTTTATGGAGATGGCACTCAAACTCGTTCTTTCTGTTATGTAGATGACGAAGTGGATGGCCTTTTTAAGCTGTTTCAGTCCGAGTTGACTGGTCCAATAAACATTGGAAATCCAAGTGAAGTCCATGTAGTTGCGTTAGCTGAGTTGATTATCAAGATGACCAATTCTGAGTCCAGGTTGCATTTCGTGGAGTTGCCAGAAGACGATCCTCAGGTCCGAAATCCTGACATTTCGTTGGCCGAGAGTCTTTTGGGATGGACCCCTAAGACATCGTTAGAAGAAGGGTTGGTCAAAACGATTGAATTCTTCAGAGGCACACTTCGGGATTCGCGTCTTGATCCGCAGGGAGATTAGTCATTCTGCTATCCGATTTTCAAAGAGTATTTCCGAACTTCAATTAAGTTGGTGTATTACCAATACATTGAGAATTGTCCGCTTGCTGTTCCCCAGATCCAACTTGGAGTTTGGCCACTTTGATAATCGTAAGCACTGCCAATTGAAATGGAACTGTTGTCAAACTCCCATCCCAAATTCAAAAGAAATCTATAAAATTTGCCAGCCAAGTAATTGGTGACGTTCATTTCTCCAACCCCTTTAGGGACTTCCGAATTGCTGTGCAGTAGGCTGGTTCTAGTTATGAACCCATTCGGGTTCGAATATGCGACAGCGAGCTTACCCATCTTAATCTTTAGCAGGTAGTCAACATTGCTTGTGGAAGCCTGGTGCAAGGTACGTTTTTCCATCATGGTTTTTTTCACAGCGGTTGCACTAAAGCTCCAGTGACGGTTCGGCCGAAATATGGTAAAACTGGTGATTTCTCGAGTCATTTCGAGCAGTTCCTGATTGGGATTTGTCCGCAGAGTATTCTTGATAATTCTATCTGAATCGGTATCTACTTCCGTAATAGATCCGGCAAATAAAAGACGTTTGGTAGGGGTCCATTCTATAAGTCCACCCAAATATCGAGCGGATTCTCCCAGAGTAAATCCCCCATGCTCCCCTTTCCTGCTTGAAATGTCCAGTCGGGCGGTTGGCATCAACATTGCGTAAGCTTCGATACGCAGGTTGTCGGTAAGATTCAAGTGATCTGCCAAT